>CAJTQE010000138.1 GCA_910578655.1 uncultured Christensenella sp. | reverse complement strand
ATTCTACTTTTATTAATGGAAATGAACAGAGACCTTCTCCTTCAGCTTATTTCACCAAATCTAGCTTTTTCACAAATTCAGCCAATTTCTCTGCTTCATTAGCTTTCTCTGCTTCTCACGTTTTCCCGCCTACATCTGTTTTCACTCCTTCTTCTAACTTCACCCCTTCATCATCATTCACTGGCTCTTCTAAGTTTTCAGCTTCATCTGATTTCACACCATCATCTCACTTTACTGGAACTTTGCCTTTTTCACCATCTTCACCATTTTCGGCATCATCTGCCTTCACAGCATCGTCAGCCTTTACTCCTTCTTTCCAATTCAGAGGACCTGACAATGCAGAACCAGCTGATACGCCAAACATCACATCAAATAATGATGTATTCAACATCACTACTGACGGCTTTGTTGATATAGAAGAAAACACAACTGATGAAACTCAAACAATCATTTTCACCAATGAAAAAATAACAATTGATGAGTCAAACGACACTCTTCCTCCGAAAACTCTCTACTTCCAAGCAGGCAAAATAAACCAGGAAATTC
>CAJTQE010000137.1 GCA_910578655.1 uncultured Christensenella sp. | reverse complement strand
TCCCGCTATAGATCAGCCTATCCAGCAGGAGCAAGAACAGGATAAAGAACCTGTTATGGTTTCTTCGTTGGAGGAACTTCAAGCGGCAATTGATAAAGGCATAATAGTTGAAGCTGAAATTGTTGCTTTAAAGTACAAGTCTAGCGGAGGAAACCACGGTCATGGCTCTATATATTACATTATGTACCGATATACAGACGAAGAAGGCATAATATATGAAAGTTATTGCGGCAGCGGCAATTATGAAACAGAAGCAGAAGACCGTAAACGTATAGGCGAAAAGGTTGAGATTTATATTGGAGGGTTGAGCAATTTAGGTTCGCAGCCTTTAAGCAGAGCGGTATGCTATGGCACGGAAGTCAATGTTGGTACTGAAATTATTTTGATGAGTGTTTTTTACTCGGCTGATGTACTTTATATTATTGCTGTTATAATATATTGTTTGTTCTTTTATAATAAATTACCTTTTCAAAAAAAGAAGCCTGATAATATGGAAAACGAGGCGTGATAATAGAAAGAATCGTTTGCAAATGCAAATATAGAATTAATAAAACCGCTACTGAACAATCGTTCAATAGCGGTTTGTTGTTAAAGAAAACCACGGGATAGTCCCGTGGT
>CAJTQE010000136.1 GCA_910578655.1 uncultured Christensenella sp. | reverse complement strand
GTCTATATCGCTATTTATTTCACCGTTGCAGGTTTGGTAGTAATCGCGTCCGTAATCGTCCCAATCCCAATTTTTGAAAAGATGTACGTCCATATCCCAATTTGCACCATAAGAGTCCACAAGGTTTTCAAAGTCTGAAAAGTTTTTAATTTCTAAAAAGGCTTGCAGTATTTCGTATTTGTAATCACAATATAGAACGTCTGATTCCATTAAAATTTCAAAAAGACGTTTAGGGTTCATATAATCCCAATTACAAGTGTCAGCAGGTAAGCCCTCAATATCTTGGATAAATAGTTCTTCGTCTATGCTGTCGAGTTTAAAGCCTTGTTTTTTGAGTTCTTCTTCGATTTGCTCCCATTCGGTATATTTTGAAAGGTCAAGCCAAGTAGAGCCTAATGCTCGCTTGTTACAGGCGTTATATGAACCCCATGAGCCTATTACAACTCTTATATCCAAATTACTTGAAATCATTTTTTATCCTCCTCGTTAAGTTTTTGAATATGTATTTTTTTATATTTTAAGCCATATTGTTCACGGAATAATTTCAATGCTTCACTGTATGAGTAAAAGATATAGCGGTGCGTTATATGCTTACCGAATTCATCTTTGTACTTAAATATAAGTGCGCCGTTTGAGCGGTAGTAAAATATATATCTCATTGTATTACCCCGTAAACGTC
>CAJTQE010000135.1 GCA_910578655.1 uncultured Christensenella sp. | reverse complement strand
TATCAAAATTACCCATACCCGTGAAATTACCCGAAACAGAACTTATACGTTCATAATAGTCGCATACACAATATGCGGAAATGCTTGCGTCATCATTGCTTTTTGCTACAACCTTAATTCGTTCACCAAACGCTTGCTGACACGAAACAGTTGCCGTTGCACTGCCGGCTGAAGTAGGCGTAACCTTAACATAGGAGCTTGCCGATTTACCCTTCGCCCAAGACGAAGAACTATTGACAAACTCTACCGACCAATCTACGTTCTTATTTTTAGCCGTAGTCGGTGTTACAGTCGCCGTTATCGTATAACTGTCAGGCACGCTTACCGCATAAGTACTTACAGCCAGCGACATAGTTTTCGTACTGTGTACTTCATCAATTCCGAAGCCGCCTAATTCAGTCTGTTCTTGTTCAACGTTGTCAGGATTATCAGCTTTCTTGTCAAACCAGCCACATATAATGCCCGTAAGCATTACTGCCACCAAAATAAACGCCAAAAGCGTTAATATCCATTTCACCGTATCACTTGTTTTATGTTTTTCTAATTCATTACTCATATTTATTCCTCCTTAAAAAGTAATTTCTGCTCTGTCGAACGTAACGTCATCGATTGCAATTGTTTTGGGAACACGGGAGAAGTCAAGTTCTAAATTGTAGACCATCGCAGGCTCCGTCATATCGCCTAAATAGCAATTCAAATGATAAGCCGTAAAAATATCCATTCCGTGCATATCATCTAACAATGCGTTTAACACGCTTGCCGTTAAAGGTTCACCTGCAATTTTTTCCGCCCAAACCGAATCAAGGTAATTCTCAATTTGTCCATTTTTATTTGCATTGGCTGTAACAACGTATTGCAACGGCTGAGCATTAGTGTAGCCATGAGTAGCTAAACGCTCTGATAATGTTTCCGTAGGGATAAACTCGAATTTAACAGAAATATCATCTGCGGGAACAGTGTAAACGTCCGATTTAGACATTGTTATCGTATAACTATCATTTAAAGGTTCACCAAAAGTGGGGAATATTCTGCACCCAGCCAACTTCATACCGTTGTCATACGTATATGCGCCCGTGGAAGGATAGAAAGTTAAACCGCCCACATTGAACGACACGTTTGTTACTTTTTGCTTGTATTGGAGTGTACATCTTGCTGACTTAGTGCTATCAACGGTTGACGTTGCCGTAACGTATATAGGCTCTCCAAACGCCTGATTGCAAGACAATGTTGCTTGTGTTCCGGAGCTTGTCATACTTACATAAGTTGAAGGCGTTTTGCCGTTTGCCCAGCTCGACGTAGGATTTGCAAAACTTAAACTCCACGTCAAATCTTTATTGCTTACGTTATCGGGAGTAACGGTAGCGTGAAGCGTGTACGCTGATTCAGCTAACGCAGATACACCGTATTCGTCATAATCCGCCTCCGCAATT
>CAJTQE010000134.1:1352-1568 GCA_910578655.1 uncultured Christensenella sp. | reverse complement strand
TGTTGGCAAGCAGTACAGAACCCAAAAATGAAATACCTGAACCTAAGCAAACAATACCGAAACAAACCAAACAAAGCAGTCCTATTTATGAAGAATATCTGAAAATACAAAAACTCTACCCCGAATTTGTAATTGCATACCGTTTAGGCGATTTTTATGAAATCTTTGGCGAAGATGCAGAAAAAATTTCCGACGACCTCGATATGACATTGACGG
>CAJTQE010000134.1:348-1342 GCA_910578655.1 uncultured Christensenella sp. | reverse complement strand
TTTCGGACTCGAAAGCCGTGTTCCCATGATAGGTATTCCTCAACACGCCATTAAAAGCTATATAGCCCGAATTACAGAACACGACCATAAGTTGGCTATTGTTGAAAGTGCAGATGATATACACCGCTTTATATCACAAAATAACCAAACCGTAGAAATCGATACGGGCGAAATTCTTTCGGACGATATTGGAGAATTAAGCGTTGAAGAAATGCGACAATTTGATGGAGATTTAAGAGAGCTGATGACTGTATCAAAACTTATAGGCGAATCACCCGTGGAAAATAATACAGACGCAAACGAAATAGCTGACTTGCTCAATAGTCCCGCGGATATTCAGCCTGAAATATCAGATGACGATTTTGACATAGAAAAAGAACGCCAGAAAATGAAAGCATTTGATTTGGAATCAATGATAATCTTGCAAGAACTGTTTGATAATAAAATTACAATCATTTAAGGAGAAAGAAAATGACTATTAACGATATAAAACCAATTCCAAAGTACATAGAAAAACTTATAGAAAAAAAGGATAAAGAAGATTATAAAAAGCCCGACGGTACAACACGATTTTACGCTTACATATCCCACTATAAAAAAGAGATTATAAAAATAACCGTTGCCGTAAAACATTATAAGGGCAAGCGGTACTACAAACAAGTTGCAATTCACGGCTTAAACGCAAAAAACTGTTTTGTAAAAGATATGGGCTTTTATTTCATCGGCGGTTATAAAGTAGGTTGGTATGCGGAAGGCATACAGAAATATGAAAAATGGTACGAAGACGGTAAATGGGATATTGCAGAAGATAAGTACTTCGATCCCTACGCTTTCATTGTCAACCGTGAATACATACTCAAATTCCCCGAATATAAATACAGCGCCGTAACCGAGTACAGATACGTTGATATATTCAAATACCTGCGTTTGTATAAACAATTCCCGCAAGCAGAGTTATTAGTAAAATTCGGGTTATCTAATTTAGCTACATACA
>CAJTQE010000134.1:0-338 GCA_910578655.1 uncultured Christensenella sp. | reverse complement strand
CTTTCACTACTTGCAAAAAACAAAGCATTCAGACGTTGGATAATACAAAACAGATATGAACTTGCAATGCACAATTATTATGCAGAAACTGTTATAGAGGCGTTTAAACAAAATAAACCGCTTGACGAAGCACAAAAGTATTTGAGTTGGAAAAAGAAACTCAGCCACGATAATGATTACAAACCTATAAGAGAACTGTTCAAAGGGCAACTCCTTGAACGGTTTTTTTATTATATTAAAAAACAAAGCGCAAGCGAAAGAAGTTATCTTGATTATCTGAAAGCCTGCAACTATTTAAAACTTGATATGACCGAAGATAAAAACCGCTTCCCTCACGA
>CAJTQE010000133.1 GCA_910578655.1 uncultured Christensenella sp. | reverse complement strand
AATTGTGTGATTACAAAAATTAAAATAGCCAAACTGTTTTTACACAGTCTGGCTTTTATTATATTAATTTACAAAAAGAGTTTGGCGGTTAAGTGCTAAACAATTATTTTGCCGACGTTTTTGCTTTTGCTACGGCCTATGCTATACTACAAAACCTCTACCAAAATACGTTGCGCTATTCTTTACAGTGAAATTACACGGTAAGCTACTAAAGAAGAAAGGAAAAAGCGGGGGCAACAGAGAGAAAAATACGTTTTTAGTTTAGCTGTGGGTTAAAAGTATTCTACACTGTCTAAAAATGCTTTTACATTAGGTAAACTAAGCGCGTCAAAAACAGATTTTTTAAGTTTTTGACCTTTGTTTGGCATTAGGTAAATGCTGACGGTTACTTGGTTCTGTTTGAGGCTGTTAGGAGCAAAATCATATCGTTCTTCGTAGTAGTCTGAATATCCTTCCGTTCCTTTAATATGAGCGGCAATGGCTGTTCCTTTACCGCGTGTGATAGGCTTAAATTCTCCGCAGAGTTTGAGTTCACAATCTTCAATAAATTCTTCCATAGCTTCTTTAGCCGTTAGTTCTGCTTCTTCAAATTCTACGTCTATGACAATTTTGCACCCTTTGAGTACTCTTTTTGCAGACTCGAATTGAAGCATATGGTATTGTCCGCCCGGCATTTTAAGGTCGAGCTTAAAATCTTCGGGTAGTGCAAACGCCATGTTCGATCCGATAAGTTTTCCGTTTTTTATCTTAAGCATATTTATTCTCCACGTTTATGGTTTTCTTCCCATTGTAACATTTTCAGTTCAAAAAGTTTTGCATTTTCTTCGCTATAAAATCTAAAGCAAGAGAATAGCGCAAGTTTATAGTCAAGGCTATCTGTATCACTGTTTGCTAATAGAAAACGACCTTTTCGCTTTTTTAACAACCGTTTAATAAACGGCGATAAAAGTGGCATATCTTTTACATATCTGTCAACGCAACTGCCTTGGCGCAAATGTTTCATTTTTATCGCTTTAACAAACTTCATAATTTGTGCATAGTAGATTGATAATTCAGCCTTTTCCAGCATATTTGGTATGGCGGCAAATAAATCAGGTTCAATGTCTGTTTTTATGATTTCAGCAAATATGGGATATAAGTTTTTAAGATATTCGTAAAGACCGTTTTTGTAATGTTCTATATTATTTTCATCATCTTCAATATCTTTAGATATTGGGGTGCCTTCAAAGATATATTCTACTCTATCTTTGAAGTAATCAAAACAGCATTTGTCAAAGTCCAATTCAGCTACGCAGCTTTGCCGTATGTAATCGCCATCTATATGGTCGGTGTCTAAATAGTGCGCCAATCTTTGCAAGCCTAATTCGTTAATGTACTTTTCAAAGGGTAGGGGTTCTTTTGGTTGTAATCTCTTAAAAATGATATTTTCATTCGTATAAAGGTTAAACAAGATTACGGCATCGAGACAAGCTAAAGCTCGTATAATATCTGTGTCTGTGTAATCTTTAATATTTGGCATATCCTTCGTGAACTCTTTTATCAAGTGTTTATCTTTCATAATTTTACCTCTTTGCGGTTCATCAATATAATTATATCAGTTGT
>CAJTQE010000132.1:942-1658 GCA_910578655.1 uncultured Christensenella sp. | reverse complement strand
ACGTTTGTATCGGCGTAGTCTGCTTGCCTAAATCACGCAAATACGAAACACGATTATTGAACGGTTGCCCATCAAAAACCTTTACAACCGCCTCTACTGCTTCCGTCTGATAATCTTGTATTTTAAATTTGAATTTCATCTGATTTTTCTTCCTTTTCAGATTCCTCTGAGGACGAATTATCCGTTAATTTTTGATTACTTAAAGAAATGTCAGCACCAATTAAATATTTTATAAGATTTTTTTCTTTTTCTTTGTTTGCTTTATCTCTTTTCTTCTGTTCTTCAAAAGCTTCTTTAAGAATTTTTGCTCTTTCCATATCAGGTTTAACACTTTTTATTATTTTTTCTGTTGCCCATATAATAAGTAAACCATATTTATTTAAGGTTAAAAAATGTGATAACTCTTCTGGAAATTTGTAATAACCTAAATCTTGAATTTGTGCAATGATTAAAATTGCAAGGTAAACTACATTAATAATAGTTTTTAACGGTAATTTTGATAACCAAACATTAAATTGCGTAAAACCACTTTTAAAAGCTTTATATGCAGTATCAATCACAGTTTTAGGCGATTGATAAAAAGAATTAGAAGCGAGAACGGTTAACAACGCAATATAAATTATTACAGCAATATACTCCCCTATCTTAATCAAACTTAATAAATGGCAAATTAACGGGGGAATTATTATTGAGAAAGAAATACCAAATACCAATAG
>CAJTQE010000132.1:258-909 GCA_910578655.1 uncultured Christensenella sp. | reverse complement strand
TTTACCCAAAATTTAGTTTGCGTTTTTAATTTTTTTATGTAATAAAGTGCTACGTGATAAAACCCTATTAATAAAGGAATAATAGCTACTTCCATTATTAATATACAAACTAATAATACGATGGACATATTTTAGAGTACTTTCCTTATGGTATTAGGCGAATATGTTGCAAAGATTTGGTCGAAGTTGGCGACGGTGGAGTCGCTTGATAGTGAACTGTCACGGAATACAGCATATAAAGGCTTAAGCTGAGCTATTGCTTTAACCGTTTCTTCGGTTATGTTGTTATCGAAGCAAGCAATTAAATCGTCGTCGTTTACAATAAATACGTGCTTGTCGGCAATATCCTTTTCTTCGATTTTAGCGGAAAGCGGCTTGCCCAAATCGAGCATAACTTGGAACAATAAGTCGAGCGGAGTACGGTCAGCTTTTATATTGTCCGCTAAATCGTCAAGTAAAGTTTGAGTATACTTTTCGGGATTATAGTAAACGGGTTGCATATTAGATGAATCGACTTTAAGCACACGGAAACCGACATCCAGGTTTTGCGCCGTTAAGCCCTTTTCTTGCTTGATTTTAGCACCCGCACGACGGATACGCTCTTTGGCAACATCTCCAATGGTTTTTAGACCAATTGCGTTAGCTCCTTCA
>CAJTQE010000132.1:0-248 GCA_910578655.1 uncultured Christensenella sp. | reverse complement strand
CTTTTAATTCTTCTGCCATTTGAACTAAAATAAACTTACGAGATGAATCAACTTCTTCATTCAACTCAATAATTGATTGTGCCGTTGTTCCTGAACCAGCGAAAAAGTCTAATATTATATCATTCTCGTTTGTACCAAGGATAGTTAGCATTTTTATTAGCTTAACAGGTTTAGGTGTATCAAAAGGAACTTTTTCCAAGTCATTAAAAAGTTTAATTAAATCCTTTTTTGCCATATCTGTATGACCA
>CAJTQE010000131.1:749-1782 GCA_910578655.1 uncultured Christensenella sp. | reverse complement strand
GTTGGCTATCGTTACTACCTTAGCAAGCTTATTATAGATAAAGAAAAAGACGACTTTAATGCGTTCATCGATACAATGGCGCAACTTATAAAAAAATACGGCGACAAAATATTAAACGTCGCTTCAACCGATACGGAGAAGAAAAATGAATCGAGAAGGTAAAAAATGCATTTTATATCCGCAAGTAAGTACCGAAATGCAAGTAGAGGGGTATAGTCTTGACGGACAGAAAACCAGCTTAAAAAGATTTGCCGAACGGGAAGAAATGCAAATAGTCGGAATCTACGAGGATGCCGGCAAATCGGGGAAGTCGATAGAAGGGCGTCCGGCATTTAAGCGGATGCTCTCAGATATTCAGGAAGGGCTTGACGTGGATTACGTTTTAGTCTACAAGCTTTCCCGTTTCGGCAGAAATGCCGCCGATATTCTCAATTCGTTGGAATTTATTCAATCTTACGGCGTGAATCTGCTTTGCATTGAGGAAGGAATTGATTCGTCGCAGACGAGCGGGAAACTTTTAATTTCCGTTTTGTCTGCGGTTGCCGAGATAGAGCGCGAGAACATTCTCGAACAGACAATGAACGGGCGCAGAGAAAAAGCTCGGCAAGGTAAGTGGAACGGCGGTCCCGCTCCGTACGGGTATAGCTTGAAAGACGATACGTTGGTCATAGAAAAAGATGAAGCGGAAATTGTGCGGACAATCTTCGACAAGTTCGTTCATACGAATATGGGCTATACGGGAATAGCAAAATATCTTAACTTACAGGGTATTAAAAAGATGCCGCGCAAGAAAACCGATATTGAAGAATTCAGCGCGCATTTCATTAAGATACTTTTGGATAATCCCGTTTACTGCGGCAAGATTGCTTACGGAAGAAGAGCGCGGGAAAAAGTGAAAGGTACAAAAGCCGATTACAAAGTTGTAAACAAGCAAGATTATTGTTTGGTAGACGGTTTGCACGAAGGGATTGTCGATGAAGAACTTTGGACAAAAGCGCACGAGAAAAGACAGGAAACGGGAGTTAAATCCGAA
>CAJTQE010000131.1:0-739 GCA_910578655.1 uncultured Christensenella sp. | reverse complement strand
GCAAAGAGCGCGCTCATTTGCTTACGGGAATTATAAAATGCCCGAAGTGCGGTAGCGGGATGTACGCCAACAGGGTTTGCTGGACGAAGAAAGACGGCACATATAAAGAGGTTATGTATTATGCTTGCAGTCGGAATAAGCAGGAACGGGGACGGTCTTGCGATTATAGTGCAAATCTCAAAAAGACGGACATCGAGCCGCTCGTAATAGAGTTTATCGAAGAGTTGGTGTAGGACGAACACTTTGCCGCCGAGATAAAAAAGAAAATAGGTTTGCAAGTCGATACCGCGAAAATCGATACGGAAATACACAATTATGAGAATAAACTGAAAGAGGTGGAACTCAATAAAGCGCGATTGGAGCGTGAAATCGATTCGCTTCCCATAGACGTGGCACACCGTGAAAGAAAAATTCACGATATGACTTTGCGACTTGACGGACTGTACGACACGATAGCCGAAATAGAAGCAAATATCGAGGATGCGAGAACGAGAAGAAAGTCTGTGGAGGCGGAATTCATCACGATGGAAAATATTTATAAAATATTAGAGCATTTTAACGAATTATATGATATAATCAGTGATGAGGAAAAGAAAGAATTGATTTCTACGTTGGTCAAAGAAATTCAAATTTATCCCGAAGGGGAGAGCGAAATGCTCTTAAAATCTATGAAATTCAACTTTCCCGTGTACAAAGACGGGAAAGAGGTGCGGGAAATCTTTTTGAACAGTGATACAAA
>CAJTQE010000130.1 GCA_910578655.1 uncultured Christensenella sp. | reverse complement strand
AATCAAACTTAAACCTTACGTTTAATCGATGTATCTTTATTGCATCGGCGTGTCACCGACCGATAGCAAAATTTATTGTTTTATTGCTTTTCCGCTTGACCGGCTCTTCACCAATGAATGATAACTTTAAATTTTTTTGGATATGTCGCGTTTGAGTTTGGAAATAATTTTCTTTTCCAGCCTTGATATGTAACTTTGGGAAATTCCGAGTTTGTCGGCAACGTCCTTTTGGGTCATCTCGTCGCCGCCGTCCAACGCAAAGCGCATACGCATAATTTTCTGCTCCCTTTGGGAGAGTTTGGAAAGCGAAGCCTGCAACAGCTCGCGCTCCACTCCGCCCTCTATGTCCGAATATACGCAGTCGGCGTCGGTCCCCATAACGTCGGACAGGAGAAGTTCGTTGCCCTCCCAGTCGGTATTTAACGGTTCGTCGAAACTGACTTCCTGTTTTAAGCGCGAAAGACGTCTTAAATACATTAAAATCTCGTTTTCTATGCAGCGCGACGCATATGTCGCAAGCTTTATATTTTTATCCGATTTAAAGGAATTGATAGCCTTTATAAGCCCTATCGTACCGACGGAAACAAGGTCGTCGCCGTCCGCGCCGCTGCCGTCAAACTTTTTGGCTATGTACACGACCAGCCTTAAATTATGTTCGACAAGGGCGGTTTTAGCCTGCTCGTCCCCCTGCTCCAAAAGGCAAATTTTGTCGTTCTCTTCTTCGGGCGAAAACGGCAACGGCAAGGCCTCCGTTCCGCAGATATAGTCAAGCGTATTCTTGCCGAATATGAGCGACAAAAGCTGTTTTATTTTTTCAAACATTACTCCTCCAAATAGTCGGGGTGAAGAATTGCTTTGTCCGCGTACGGGGTTACTGCAATTTTCACGCTTTTGAGAATTCTTACTTTTTCGCCTTTGCGTATCTCCAACTTGTCCGCCGTGAATACTTTTAATTTTTTACTCTCGGCAACAGTATGTATTTTTACGGTCGTTTCTATGCACGACTCGTCGATAATTTTCTGCGCAGCCGTAAGCGGAATTACGCAGACGGGCTGGCCGAGATGATAAACCTTGTTACCGCTGTCGAAAAAACCTGCAAGCAAGACCTTTTTCTCATCCTTATATACGGCGCAGGCAACCTCGCTTTTGTCTACTTTTTTAAGTCGGGCGGCAATTCTTCGCGCAAATGCAACCAAAAGCAGAGCGCAAAAAAGCGGTATTCCTATCGGAACGGAGGATATAACGTAGCCGCCGCCTGCCTGATAGTTCAGTCCTGCAAGCGAAAAAACTGCAATAAGCGCGCCGCCGAGCAGAGCCGTAAACGCGAAAAATACCGCCGATAGTTTAATGTATGCTTTAATGTTCGAAAATTTGCCCGATACCGCACAAATTATCAGTCCGGACAAAATTTTTATTGCCACAGCAAAGATTTTGCCCAAATCGATAAGCGGAATTATAACGGCAATGCACGCGCCCAAAACGGAGCCGACTGCAATACGGAAAATATGCGCGGGATTTTTTACTACTGCCTTTGCGCAATACATCAAAGTAAAATCCATACAAAAATTTTCCAATAAAGCTAACTCTACGTATACCGGCATTGCGTAATTAATATTAAAACTTTCGGCGCGTCGTAAAAGATAAGATTTTGTCGAAAAATGAATTAAATAGACGTTTATACCTGTCCGTGTATTTTTTAGAATTGCCAAAATATGGCACCTGATAAAAAAGTATTTGGACCGGAACGCCAACACGGGTAAATACGTCGTTCACTGTACCGACGGCAACGTTCAAAAATAAGGCG
>CAJTQE010000129.1 GCA_910578655.1 uncultured Christensenella sp. | reverse complement strand
ATCGTTGCACTCTAACAGGTACTGCTTTTCTTTCTCTACGTCCGTATATGCGCGCATCATTACCGTGCCTTCCGTTTCGTTGGCAAAGTCGTACTGCAACATTCCTCCGTCCGCTACGTACGCGTAACGCTTTATCTTCTTATTGAAGTTGAACGTTCTGTCTTTGTCCGTGGACGATACCGCCCTCATATCGAAACTGTCCGGACGAGCTCCGTTCAGCGTTACCACGCTGTTGTGCAACGGACATATTTCAAACCTGTTGATTATATCTTCATTTACAGTATACACCGTACTCTGCCCGAAGTCAACGGTTTTTATATTTTCGTCCACATACTGATTATCTATGAAATAGTCTTTGGTTAATCTGTAATACTTTTGTATATCTTCCAACGACCTGTACGTTCTCGGCGCGATGAACAGCGCGGTTACTTTTCCGCACATATTGTAAGTATAATCGTTGACGTTGTCGTTGCAGCCGATACAGTACAGCACAGGCGTGCCTAAGTTGACGTCTATTACTTTGTTTTTGTTCTGATATACTTTCGTTTCTTCGTTTAAGGTTAAGCTGTACTCCGTTACGGGATAAAACTCGTCGTCGCGCGTATATACGTTTAAGGCGACGAAGTTCCAACCCGATTTTACTTTTTTGGTACTTGCAAGCAATTGCTGTTTATTGCCTTTCGCGTCCTGCACGATAAGCACTACCTTTCCGTGAAATGTTTCCACGCTTATAAAACTCTTTCCCGTTATGGGCGCGGCGTAGATTATATGGAACGTAATGCCCGGGTCATCGGGTTTAAACCAAAGCATTATGCAGTCGCATTCCTCGCGGTGCGCAGGCTTCAGGTCCATTCCGTATCTCAGCGATTTCCGTTGGCTTAACGCCGCGCAGGGAATTATTCCGTCCATTGTCAAGTCTACTTCCTGCATCGGAGAGTAATACGTGCCGCCGCGAATTGCATTCGCATTTTTTGCAAACGTTGCTATGAAGTTGTTTGCGCCGTATGCCGCCGTTATCGAATCGGGGTGAGAACCCTTTGAACGCGCCGACGTGTCGCAGGTCTGATATACTTTTGCTCCGTCTTTACTCAGCGCACTGCTGTTGATATTGCCGAGATTATCATACCCGACTGTTACGCTTCCGCCGTTTTCGGTTACGGTTTTTACCCTGCCCTCGACGTCGTATCCGATACCGCGTATTGTCTTTCCGCTTCCGTCCTTTATCGAAACAAGCTGTTTCAAACGGTTATATTCATAGACGTATTTGACGGCGGCGGCAGCGCCCGAGTTCGGTTTGTACTTTACCTGCGATATATTCCCGTCCGAATTATACGCGAACGCGAAGCTGTCGCCGCTGCCGTATAACTGTTCGGAAATCTGTCCCGTCACCGCGTCGTAACTGAAAGTGAATACCGCCGTGCCGTTTAACTTAACTTCCGTTAAGCGATTCTTGCCGTCGTAAACAAAGTAATATTCGCTGCCGTTTGAAAGCGTTGCTTTCTGCAATAACTGCTTTTCGGAATATTCGTACTCGGCTTTTGCGCTGCCGCTGATTAAACTTTTGACAAAACCGATTTCATTATATCCCAACTCCGTTACCGCCCCCAACGCGTCGGTGATTTTTGTCACGTTGCCGAAAGAGTCGTATTCGTATGACGTTACGCTGCCCTGCGCGTCCGTTTCCGTTTTTACAAAGCCGTCGTCCGTATAGGTCTTTTGCGTTTCCATAATCAGGCCGCCTGTTCCCGTCAGTTTGCTTGCCGTAAGATTGTTGTCGGCATCGTACGTGTTTTCCACCTTGACGCCGTATGCGGTTTTGGCTTTTATAAGATTATCTTTATCGTCGTACTCGTAATCTATCATTGCCGAATCCGCACCCACGGAGCGCGAGGGCAGATTGCTGTAATTGTAAGAGCAC
>CAJTQE010000128.1 GCA_910578655.1 uncultured Christensenella sp. | reverse complement strand
TTCAGTTTTGATTTGTCTTTCGTATAAAGACATTTCCTAACTTCTTTCAACATCCCTTACAGCCACATTACATTATTTATAGCATACTTTTCCTGACACGATATGCACAGTCTTACGTTATGAGCATAATCGGCAAGAGGTACTTTGTTTTCGTTTTTAAAAAGTTTACTGTTCAAAACAAGACTTTGCCAAACACCGCCGAGTATTGACTGGGAATATCGATACGTCTCGCCCGAAACCATATCCTCTATCATTAAAACTATTTCTGCCGTTGCGTCGCAGAATACGTCTAATTTCAAAACCTTATCGCGAGTGGGCGAGTATCTGACGCTGTTCAGGCGGTAAGTAGTTAAACCGTGTTCGGAATAAACCCCGTCGATGCCCTTTGCCTTTGTCACTATCTGCGGGCGCGCAGCGTCGCCGGTGAAAAATATTCCGCCGACGGCTACTGAACGCGTGTCGGAAATGCGGAACCCGTCTATCCCGTTTTTCGCGCTGAACATTACGCTACATTTGTCGCAAGTGTTTTTAAACCTGCCGCTTAACTTTTTGACAGCCGTTTTCGACCATACGGTAAAGCCGTTGGCATAAGTTGCGCACGCAAGCACAAACAGCCTTGAAGTATCTTTGTAAACGTTGACATTCGATTTAAATTCGTTATCGGAAATTTTGACCGGAGTTTCGCAAAGTATCCATTCTCTTACCGAAGAGTCTATAGTGTCCTCTGCCATATATACCCGACATTCCGTAATATCACCCGTATTTGCAAATTTTGCCGTTGCAATGAGATTCTGCTCCCCATCGACAGAAACGGTTATATCACCGTTTTGCGGCAAAAATACCTGCCTGCCCTTTAAGTGTTTACTGAGGAACATAAACATATTCTCAAAACTTTTACTGTCGATAGCCGAAGAGCATTGCACGGAATACGCGATTATACTGTCAGGCAAAAATTCCGGATTTATACGCGAATAAGTGTCGTAAGCCCTGTCGTAGTCAAACCTTACGTCGTTGGTCGAACAAAGCAGCAGCATAGGACAGCGCACGAACGGCGCATAAGCCTGCGAATCTATACCTGCAATAAAGCGGTATCTTTCAGGGTCAAGCTGTTGTTCATCGGTGCGGTATTTGCTTATACCAAGATACGCGAGCCAGCCGGCAGCAGAAACGGGAATTGCACAGCAGAACTTCTTTGCGGCGGCAAGTTTCCAGGCAATTTCTCCGCCGTCTCGTATTCCGAGTACGGCCACGTCCTCGCCCCCCGTTCTTTCAACCACGTATTTTCTTGCGTATATACCTACGGCAACCCATTCATACCAACTCGTTTTATCAGCGCTTTCATCCACGAATTCTTTGCTGCGTCCGCACTTTAATGTATTTGCGTATTCTATGTTTTTTGGATAAACGGTATGATGGTCGTCATTTTCCCACTGTCCGCGATAATCGACCATAAAAGCGGAATATCCGCGTTCAACGAAAAGACGAAGCACGTTTTCGTCGACCGTGTCCGAACTGTCCGGAAAAATTATTACGGTTTCGTTTGCCGGGACGCTCTCGCTTGAAGCAAAAATCCCGAATACTTTTACCCTGCCTTCGCCCGTTTCTCTGCCGAGAAAATTGACCCTTTCAAACTTTACGCCCCTGTCGCGTTTAATGCCTATGGTTACGGCGGACAAATCAAGCGTATCGTCAAAATCATTCCAAAGAGTTGTCGGCGTAAGTATATTAGCCAAATTCATTCTCCTTGACGCATTCGCGCCCGAATAAAAAATTTACAGTAAATTACAATGAATGTAATTGATTTTTTTCCTTCTTACACTTATAATATAATTTACTAATATATTATAGTCCTTTCGGGCAAATAAATCAAGCGTTAAAACGGAGCTAAAAAAAAATGCCATTTATTTCGGTTTCGGACGAAATAACCAACAAATCGTTCACTATCATAGAAAACAAGTTCATATCAAAGTATTTGCCGATGTTAGACCCGGTCGCGATTAAGGTATACCTCTATTCGTTA
>CAJTQE010000127.1 GCA_910578655.1 uncultured Christensenella sp. | reverse complement strand
GGATGCCGTCGCAGTGCCGCTCCAGCATCTTCATAAAGGGAAGCACCATTGTCCTACGGAAATCTTTTCCAAGCCGCTCAATTGCTTTTTGTATAACAAGATGTGAAGGGTTCTTTTCAGGTGTACCCATAAGTTTTTGATAATCAAAGTAACGGTGGCTATCAGGAATTTTATTTATATCCTTAAAGTCTCGAATAATCTTGGTATTGTCGGCAGTATATAGAATTGTGTTAGCTAAAACTTTTCTTATATATTCCTTATTTCCGCCGAGCTTTAAAAGTTGAGGAAATTCACCATCGCCGCAAACAGATTCAAAAGACTTATTTTCGTGCTTTTTAAGAAGTTTAGCTGCAATTTTTAAATGCGAAACTTCCATTTTAAAATGTTCGTTCCAAATTTTTTTAATATATTCGTCGCTTTCGTCCTGCATTGCGGAATAGTACAGCCAACATTCGCAGTATTCGTGCATAACCCACTGTTCAAGCCACGTTAAGTTAGGGTCTTTCAAGCTTTCGTACTGCGTAACGTGAGCTTCCTCAATCATAGCGATTTCTGCATACAATCTGCGTCCTAAATCGTTTTTATACCATTGCGCGATATTCATATAGTAATTCATTGTTTGCTGTTCGGCGGCTGTAATAGTGCTTGCAACAAGTTTACTGTATAAGTCGGCTTTGTCTGCATCCATATGCGGTGAAACATCGTCGGAAGGATAGCGGTGTTCGGCAACGGTAGGGCGACCGGGCATAATTTCAGTGTATTTTCCGACTAAATCATCGGCATTGATTTTTTTGTCCATTTTTAAAAGATTTGCAAAACGGTATAAGTGGTCAAAGTCCTCTAAAAGCGCAAAATTCAATGCATTTATATTGGCTTCATCCGTGTCGTGCTTAGCGAGCACGGCGGTAAGGTCTATTGCAAGTTGTTCATATGCAATAGTAGTTTCAAGTATGCTTTCATTGAGAGGCTTTAGACAGCTTATGCGTTTTTGCTGCTGTTGCTCTTGCCTGCGTACGATTGCCAGCGTACTCAGAATTTCGGGAACGTCGCAATGACGGGCAAAATTGTGCATAAACCATTGCGATTCGAATTCCGTGCCGTTCATAAGTATTACTCTGGTTTTTGTATATGGCGACGTTTTTTCCTTATTGTAGCTTTTGGGGTACATTTTTTTCAGCGGTAAAAAGCATTTTTCCAAACTTTTTGATTTTTCTTTAATGGGATTCATTTTATGCCTCCGAATAAGTTGTACCCAAATAAAAAAATTTTTAAACTAATTTCAAAAATAATTCTCTAATGCTTTTCTTTTTTTACTTGTTATGTTATATTATATATGTAATGCAGGTGTCGCCTATCGGTATGGCGTCAGCTTCCCAAGCTGATTTTGGCGGGTTCGACTCCCGTCACCTGCTCCAAATGGTCGGCTTGCCCGACTTTATGCAGGTGACGAACAGAGGAGAACCCGAGGTTCGTGCGAGCGAAGCGACGCTCTGCCGAAGGATTCCATTAGAGGAAAGCGGCAGACTCCCGTCACCTGCTCCAAATGGTCGGCTTGCCCGACTTTTTTCTTAAACCGCAAATTGTGTTATAAGGGAGGGATAGCGCCTATGAAGAATAGAATGAAAGAGATTTTGCACAATATGCAAAAATATAATTCAACTGATATGGCGTTTCAAACTTTTGGGTTAGATTCTTCAGTTTTTTATGATGCTTTAATTGTTGCGCCGGGTTGGAAACCGACGAAATTGTTAGAGGATAAAGCATTTAAAGTTACGGTGTTAACAGCTCATTCTTACATTTCGGGATATTTGGTAGAACGTGACGACTTGAAAATTGCGTGGGTACAGATTTCTGCGTCTGCAAGTAATTTAATTGACCATTTAGCAATATGTGCCGAACTTAAATTTAAAAAGCTGATTTTTATAGGTGCCGTAGGGGCGCTTAAAGAAGGCATTGAAATAGGGGATTTGTACACTCCGTTATACAGCGTTTCAGGCGTATTTGCTAATACGTATTTAAAAGATAAACTGTCCGACTTTGTACCTTTTGAAAAAGTATACCCTCAAATGAGCTTTGTAGATAACGTTATAGCTTT
>CAJTQE010000126.1 GCA_910578655.1 uncultured Christensenella sp. | reverse complement strand
TCTATATTACCTCTGATTCCGAGCTTGTCAAAATATTTAACGTTGCTTAAATAATTTTCGTTGTGCGGTTTAATCTTACCTGCTTTAGAGTTGAAATAGCAGGCTTTACGACTGTCACCAAGCTTATCGTACAGCACGCACAACTGCATATAGGGTATAAACGCACAATAGTCCATATTAATAAAACTGCCGTACCGTTCGCCGTTGTCGGCGCTGAGTGCGGCATTGTACCAATAAATTGAAAAATCGTATTCGCCCCTGTTCAGGAAATATTCGCCGAGAATGCAGCACACCTGACTGTTGGGCGGAACAACGGTCAGACTGCGCAAAAGCGACGCAAGCGCGTCTTCATCTTTACCAAGCGCAATATACGCCTGATACAAATTTAAACACGCTTCGGCTTTGTTTACGAACCAGCCGTCGCCTGCGAGAAAATCTTTTAAAACGGCTATCGCTTCAAGGTACATTCTATTGTACAAAAGCTCTCTGCCGTAATAAAATTTATCTCTTTCGCTTAACTGTTTTCCCGCTGAAATTTTCTTTTGCAGTATGCTTAAATTTCTAAGCGGCGTATTCTCTTTTTCTTTCTTATGATAAATGACCGCATCCGAGTGATAGATTTTACCGAAAGGCGCAACCGCCTCGTGTACCTCACCCGAAAACCGATACCCATTATCCCTTTTAAAAATTCTTTCTCTGTTGTAAACAAAAGTCGGTTTATTTCCGTCGAATGCGGCGGCATACGGCAATACCGCCATATCGTAATCTTCGAATGAATTTTTAAGTTCGATTATTTTGGCACAGTTTTCGTCCGTAATAACGTCATCGGCATCAAGCCACATCAAAAGGTCACAGCTTGCCTTGTCGAAAGCGTAGTTACGCGCAGCGGAAAAATCGTCGCACCACTCAAAAAAGTACACCTTGTCGGTGAACTCTTTCGCTATCTCTACCGTTCTGTCGGTCGAACCCGTATCAACAATTATTATTTCGTCGGCAAAAACGCGTACGCAATTTAAACACCTTTTTAAAACCGACTGTTCGTTTTTTACTATCAGGCATACGCTTAAAGTCATTATTCTTCCCTATATGTATTATCAATATATGCCCGCAAAAAAATAATTGTACAAAACAAATCGCAAAGCATTAGCTTTGCGGTTGTTAATTTATTTACTTGAACTGAAAGACAGTTCTCCTTCCTTTACCATAACGCGCACCGTTTCGCCGGATAAAACGTGACCCGCAAGTATTTCGTCGGAAAGTCTGTCCTCTATACGTTTTTGAATAATCCTCTTCAAAGGACGCGCGCCGAACATATCGTTATAGCCCTCTTCCACAAGCTTGGATAACGCTTCGTCGCTGACCGAAAGCGAGATATTGTTGGCTTTCAGTCTGTCGCAAAGTCCGTTGATAATCTTGCGGCATATCTCCGCAGCTTCTTCTTTGGTCAGTTTACGGAAAATAATTATATCGTCAAGCCTGTTCAAAAATTCGGGTTTAAACTGCTCTTTAAGCGCTTCGTTTATACTGTCCTTCATATTGTCGTAACCGTCGTTTTCAGACGAAGTGAAACCGAAGTTCGACATCTTTTTTATCTGACTTGCGCCCACGTTGGAAGTCATAATTATGATTGTATTTTTGAAGTTGACAACCCTGCCTTTACTGTCGGTCAGTCTGCCGTCGTCGAGGATCTGCAAGAGGATGTTGAACACGTCGGGATGCGCCTTTTCGATTTCGTCCAGCAGCACCACCGAATAGGGGCGTCTCCGCACGGCTTCGGTAAGTTGGCCGCTTTCCTCGTAGCCCACATAGCCCGGAGGGGCGCCCACCAGACGCGAGACGGTATGCTTTTCCTGGTATTCCGACATGTCGATGCGTACCATCGCCTTCTCGTCGTTGAAAAGATAGTCGGCAAGCGCCTTGGCCAGTTCGGTCTTTCCCACGCCGGTGGTTCCCAGGAAGATGAAAGAGCCGATGGGCCGGTTCTCGTCGCCCAGTCCCGCACGGCTTCGGCGTATGGCATCGGAAATGGCCGTGATGGCTTCCTCCTGCCCTATCACGCGGCGGTGCAGTTCCTCTTCGATATGCAGCAGTTTTTCA
>CAJTQE010000125.1 GCA_910578655.1 uncultured Christensenella sp. | reverse complement strand
CAGACAGACAGACAGACAGACAGACAGACAGACAGACAGACAGACAGACAGACAGACAGGGCTGATTAAGCTTTTTCAGTACGTTTTCGGCTTTGCGTTTGTTCGTTTGGGTGATGTCGTAGAATGTCGTTCAGGAGCAACGCCTAATACTACAATTAAGGAGTATTGGGAGAACGGTATTATACCGTGGATGAGTTCTGGTGAAGTGAATAAAGGGAGAATATATTCTACTGAAAATTACATTACTCAAAGCGGTTATGATAGTTGCAGTACAAAAATGTTACCTATAAATACGGTGGTAATTGCTTTAGCGGGACAGGGAAAGACTCGTGGAACGGTTGCAATAACAAGGATAGAACTTTGTACCAATCAATCTCTTTGTGGACTAATTCCCAATGGGGAAATTATTTCAGACTTTTTGTATTATTATCTTCAATCAAAATATGAATTTTTAAGGCATATATCATCTGGTGATGGCAATCGTGGAGGATTAAACTTAAAAATGATAAATGAAATTATTATTCCGCTTCCTACGGCAAAAGAACAAAATCGTATAGTTGAAATATTGGACAGATTTGATAAACTTTGTAATGATATTTCAGAAGGTTTGCCTTCCGAAATAGAAGCAAGACAAAAGCAGTACGAATATTACAGAGATAAACTTTTAACATTTAAGGAGAAAACGACTTAATGTCAAAGAAAAAGACTAAGGCAAAGGTAAAACAACAAGCTACAACTCAAAATCATCCTTCAAACGGTACTGTTTTACAGATTACGGCAGAAGAATTGCAAAATATAATTGCTAATGCTTTGTTGCAAGCAGAAGAGCAAAGAAAGCAAATTGAGAAGGATAAACAAGAGCAAGAGCGTAAAGAGTGGAAAGAAGGAATCGGTTATAAGGATTACTCAAAATCAAAAAGCAGATTTGCAGGATTTCTTGGGGGTTTAAATACAGTTAAATGTAATTTAAAGTTGTTGTTCATGAGTTCTAAAAAAATAAAAGGGTATAGAACTATTTCCTCTTCCTTAAGTGAGGGATTATCAAACAACTATTTTTTTGTAGCTTTAATTTCTATTATGTTTTCTTTATGTATTGTTGCGTTTACTGTTGCAAGTATTATTTTGAATTTGTTGCCTTGGTATATAGATTTATTACTATTTATTTTGTCGATTTGTTTATTTTATAATGGTTTAAAAAATAGACTTGCATATTATGAAGTTATGTTTATTAAAGATGATAACTATATTTTAAATATACTTGCATCACATAATTCAAAAATTTCAATCACAATATCAATTATTTCGGCTACAATAGCTGTAATTGCTTTATTTAAGGACGTGATATATGAGTTATTTTAATATAGTAGTGCAGAGCAGTGAATGTACGGTTGTTTCGGAATATAAGCCTGAAAGCAAGCGCTCGGAAGCATATCAAAGCGAAGCAGACCTTGAAAGAGAATTTATAAAGCTGCTCGGCGAAATGAGCTATGAATATCTTCCGATTCATAACGAAAAAGAGCTTATTTCAAATTTGCGTAAAAAGCTGGAAGAGCTGAACAATTACGTATTTACCGATAGCGAATGGAAGCAGTTCTTTTCAAACTGCATTGCAGGGCAGAACGACGGTATCGAAGAGAAGACAAGACGTATTCAAGAAGACCACGTTCAGATTTTACACCGCGATAACGGCGAGACAAAGAATATTTTATTGATTGATAAAAAAGACATACACAACAACAAGTTACAGGTAATCAATCAGTACGAGGAAGAAAGTGGTAAATATAAAAACCGTTACGACGTAACGGTTTTGGTGAACGGCTTGCCTCTCGTACATATCGAGTTGAAACGCAGAGGCGTTGCTATCCGCGAAGCGTTTAATCAAATTAACCGTTATCAGCGCGATTCGTTCTGGGCGGCGTCGGGATTGTTTGAGTACGTTCAAATTTTCGTTATATCTAACGGCACGCATACAAAGTATTATTCTAATACGACAAGATGGAATCATATTAAAGAAAACAACTCATCAAGCAAAAAAGGTAAGACAAGCAACAGCTTTGAATTCACTTCGTACTGGGCTGACGGCAATAACAAAATAATTCCGGACTTGGTTGACTTTACAAAAACGTTTTTTGCAAAACATGTATTACTTAATATCTTAACGAAGTACTGTGTTTTTACTTCGGAAAAGATGCTTCTTGTAATGCGCCCTTATCAGATTGTTGCAACGGAGCGTATTATAAACAGAATTGAAATCGCGAACAATTATAAAAAGTACGGTTCTGTTGCAGGT
>CAJTQE010000124.1 GCA_910578655.1 uncultured Christensenella sp. | reverse complement strand
GCTCGCTTTTGCCAAAAGTGGGTGAATGCTGGGAGTAAAGGTTTATGGGAGCTTGGTATGGCATACCGTAGCCCAACCCATTTACCGTGGAGGCTGATTGTTTAATCAGTATAACCTGCTATCAGGCGTAAGCTTGGTACAGAGTAGCCTGCTTTGAGTGAGAGCAGCGGATAGTGGATTTATGAAACCGAGAGTTTGGCCAGACACGAGGAATCTATTGCCGCTTGAAATTGTTTCTTGCAAAAGAAGATAAGCTCAGCATTGGTTGTCAAGGAAAGCTTCTAGACTGATTTTTATATTAGGGATTACAGTGTGGATTCAGTGGCGATTCGGTTATGCAGTAATGTGTTCACGCTTTTAAAAGGAAACTGCTTCTTCGGCGACGGGAAGTAAGCGTGAGGGAAATCCTACCGAACCTAAGCCGCAAAGTTTATTTAATATAAACCACTATATTACCCTTTTGCGTACTCAAAGTGCGTATTATTTTTAGAGTAACTGAAATGGAAAGAGAAGAGGAACAACCAAAGCAAGAATTAACAAAGCAAGAAAAAAGTTCTAAAAAGAAAAAGCAAAAGAAAAAACTAATACCGTCTTGGCTTTCTTGGGGTCTTGGCGTATTACTTTTATCTTTTGCTTTAACTGTTTTATTCAGTTTTTTAACTGAAATATCTATAAAGGGAAGCCCTGCTTACATCTGTGTAATAGTACTTATAGTTTTATTAGTACTAAATATAGGTTGCGACGTATTGGCAAACGCCATAATTACCTGTCAGCTGGACGCGTTTCACGCAATGGCTTCAAATAAAATTAAAGGCGCCAAGCGTGCTGTTACACTCTGCAAAAACGCAACAAAACTCGGCAGTATATTTGCCGATATAATAGGTGATATTTGCGGTATCGTGAGCGGTGCGGCAGGTACTGCGCTCGTTGTTTATATAGCTGCGTTTGCAGGCGGCGGCATTTGGGAAATAGTTGCCTCAATCGGTGTGAGTGCAATTATAGGTGCCTTAACAGTTGGCGGAAAAGCAATATTCAAGCATTTTGCAATAAAATACAATAAGCAAATTGTCTTTTCATTTGCAAAGTTTTTAACGCTATTTAAAAAGGAAAAATAATGTCGCAATATAACAGTGGTAAGTCACTAAAAAAGCTGAATATATCGCAGTTAAACGAACTTTGCGAAAATCTGCGACAGAAAATTCTTTCAACGGTAATGACGAACGGTGGACACCTTTCGTCAAATCTTGGTGCAATTGAATTGACGGTTGCGCTTCATTATGTTTTTGATTTGCCTGAAGATAAAATAGTTTTCGATGTAGGACATCAATGTTATGCACATAAGTTGCTTTCCGGCAGAGATGATAAATTCAACACTTTGCGCAAAAAAGGCGGCATTTCGGGATTTCCTAAAAGGGAAGAGAGTGAATACGACTGTTACAATACGGGACACGCAGGAACTTCTGTTTCGGCTGCTTTGGGAATTGCCAAAGCGCGTGATATTGTGGGAAAGGACTTCAATGTGATAGCTGTTATCGGCGACGGCTCGTTTAATAACGGCCTCATTTATGAAGCGTTTAACAGTTTGCGGCTTTTGAATACAAACGTGCTTGTAATTCTCAACGATAACGGAATGTCTATTTCCCCTACCGTCGGAAGTATGCATGAATATCTTGAAATATTGAGTGAAAGCAGCGAACACAAGGCCAAAAAGGATAAGCATGCAAACATTTTCGATAGGTTTGGCTTTAAATATGACGGGGTTTACGATGGAAATAATTTAGAACAACTAATTGAAAAGCTGACAGAAATCAAAGAAAGATTAAAACGCGAGTCGGTCATTTTGCATATCCTTACCAAAAAGGGCAAAGGTTATGAATTTTGCGAAGAAAATCCCGAAGCAACGCACGGAATTTCTATTTCGAGTTCTGATACGGTTTCTACCGAGTATTCACAAGTGTTAGGCAAAACTTTGTGTGAAATGGCTGAGTCAAATGAAAAGATAGTTGCCGTAACGGCAGCTATGACTACCAATTTAGGGCTTGGCGAATTTTTTGAAAAATACCCGGAAAGGTCGGTTGACGTCGGTATATGCGAAGAACACGCAACCATATTATGCGCGGCAATGGCAACTGAGGGGCTAAAACCTTATTATGCAGTGTATTCAACATTTTTGCAACGGTCATTTGACGAAATAATTTTGGATATCTGCAGCCAAAATTTGCCCGTTACGATTTGTATAGACAGAGCAGGGGTATCAGGCTCTGACGGGGAAACTCATCAGGGAGTCTTTGATTTATCGTTTTTAAATATGATACCCAACCTA
>CAJTQE010000123.1 GCA_910578655.1 uncultured Christensenella sp. | reverse complement strand
GCTCCACCCCGCGTTATTATATTTTGCAGAGAATCACTTGTGATTCTCTGAGAGCAAATTTTCGGAGAAAATTTACTCGACGTTAATTCTATAAGAATTTACGTCAGTGGACGGAGGTGGATTCGAACCACCGAAGTCGGAGACGTCAGATTTACAGTCTGATGCATTTGGCCACTCTGCAATCCGCCCGTATTTAGTTTTTTACCCCGCTAAAACGGGGTAAGAAAATTCGTGGAGCTGGTGATTGGAATCGAACCCACAACCTGCTGATTACAAATCAGCTGCTCTGCCAGTTGAGCTACACCAGCACACAGCCCTTTTTGTGGTGCCTTGGGGTGGAATCGAACCGCCGACATACGGATTTTCAGTCCGGCGCTCTACCAACTGAGCTACCAAGGCGTAAGCGGTTTAACCGCTTAAAAAATATGGCGACCCGAAACGGGCTCGAACCGTCGACCTCCAGCGTGACAGGCTGGCGCTCTAACCAAACTGAGCTATCGGGCCATAAATTATTGACTTATTTTACTTGTTTCTATGCGTTTGACTTAAAGCAAGCTGACCGACTGAGCTATTTGCGCCATAGCATCTGAAACTTTTTATAATACGGTGCGCAAAGCGTCGCTACGCCCGCACAGGCCATAAAATTTACTGTGCGTTACCGGCTTTTTGGCTGCCACCTTTTATAAGGTTTATGGTGGGCCTTCACGGACTCGAACCGCGGACCAATCGGTTATGAGCCGACCGCTCTAACCAACTGAGCTAAAGGCCCTTAATTAAAAGGTGCTGTCTTTTCCGCACAACGCTTATTAATAATAATATAAGCGCAAATTTTTGTCAAGTAATTTCAAAAGAATTTTATTATAAATTTTTTATTTATCATTTTTATTTTTTGAAGAGTCTTCTTCTCCTTTGTCTTCTTCCCCGGACAAAGTTTCAAGCATTTTTAAAATTTCTTCCTCGCTCATTTCTTCCATACTTGATGCAAGTTTTCCATAAGCAAGTTTATCGTGATGAATAGTCATATATTTATTATACACCGCTATCAATAAAAATGCAAAACTAAATTAAGGGTACATATTGCATTATTTTTAATACTGTGATAAAATTATTACAAGTTACAAACAGTGAGGTATTTATATGAACGTCAAAATTTCCACGTTGAAATCGCGCTTAAAACATTCGGAACAGTTCGACAGCGAAATTTCCCGATTTTTGTCCGATATTGAAAACAAACTGCACGACAAACTTACTATTTCCCCTCTTTCCGATTACGACTGCGATTTAAAACTTATATTCGTTGAAACCGGCGGCTCGGAAGGATTATTTTTGAAAAATTTCGAACTCCTCCGCGAGCCATACTTTATATTGACAAACGGCAGCAACAACAGCCTGGCGGCGTCTATGGAAATACTTACCTATCTGCGCCAAAACGGCAAAAACGGCGAAATTCTGCACGGAAGCGCGGATTACATTGCAAAACGCATATCCCAACTTGCCGTGCTTACACAGGCAATAGAAAAGCTTAAGAATACGCGACTGGGCGTAATAGGGCAGCCTTCCGACTGGTTAATTTCTTCAGTGCCTGACTACGCCGCCGTTAAAAGTAAGCTGGGCATAACGCTTACAGACATACCTCTTGACGAAATTAAAGCCTATATCGATTTGAAAAGCAGGGCTGATTTGTCGGGTTATCCCAAATACGACAGCAACGAATTGACAAAGGCAAACGCAATAACCGAAGCGCTGCGAATAATAGTTAAAAAGTATAATTTAGACGGTTTTACAATACGGTGCTTTGATTTACTTGACCCTTTAAAGTCAACAGGCTGTCTTGCATTGGCGGAGTTTAACAAGGACGGTATTACAGCCACTTGCGAAGGCGACATTGCTGCAATGTTAAGTATGCATATTGTAAAATTACTGACCGGGCAGTCGTCGTTTCAGGCAAATCCCTCGCGCATTGACGTTGAAAACAACGACATAGTTTTTGCGCACTGCACCGCCCCTTTCGATATGCTGCAAAGCTACAAATTCGACACGCACTTTGAAAGCGGAATAGGCGTTGCAATTAAGGGCGAAGTTAAGACGGGACAGGCAACTGTATTCAGAATGTCTTCCGACTTGAAACGTTACTTTGTATCCGACGGCAAAATCACAGGAAATCTTAACGAAAGCAATCTTTGCCGCACCCAACTTGTCATTAAACCCGATAAACCCGTAACCGACATTTTGAAAAACCCCTGCGGCAATCATCACATTATCGCCTACGGACATCACGCCGACACCCTTACCCAACTTATGAACGCATTGTTGAAATAAAAAACAGAAGCATTTGCTAAGAACCTTACGGGATTTGCGCCTTTGGCGGCGCGCACGGTAAACAGTCCACC
>CAJTQE010000122.1:862-2390 GCA_910578655.1 uncultured Christensenella sp. | reverse complement strand
TGTACAGTAAATTACCTTTGCCTGTGGCGGGAAATTCTGAAACAGATTTCGCTTGAACTATGGCGTTATAAACAATGGTTGTGCTACCGCCACCACCCGACCCGCCACTGTTGCCTGATACTGGAAACGAATAAGGCCCTAAAACCATAATTGTTGTACCTCTACTTCGCCCGTGCCTTTAAGGTAAATGGTTTTGGCTTTCGCTTGACCATTTAAGCCGTCTTTTTCGTTTATTACGCAAACCTGTCCGTATCCGTTTGAAATCTTAATAGACGTATCTTCCGAAACCGCATCTTCAAACGAAACGTAAACGTCGCCCCCCGAAAAGTTTTTGACAAGATATTGTCCGCCGTAAGATTCAAATTCCACCGCCGAAACGCTACCTGAAAGCTGTACTCTTTTTACACGTTGTACAGGCTGATTATTCTTTGCCATATCGGTATTCTCCTTTAATTTAGTTTGAATTTAAGAATTGCAGACTTTAATGTTCGCGTAGATGTGTTTTCCGTTGATTGTTAAATATCTACCATCGTTTGTTGAAAGCGGGGTACTTAACTCACCCTTTAAAATGAGTGCCGCTAAGTCCACAAGCCTTACACAGTCGTTGTTTAGAATGGGTTTTGAAGATTTGATATTTTCCGCGTCGTTATAGCGCGGTAATGCGCCAGCAAGCGGCGATTCGCTTATGGTTACGTCGTCGAGTCTTGCACCCGTAACGCCTTGTGGAATCTCAATATCTAAAACCATATCGAGTGCAGTGCCAACATTTTTTACTGTCGCGGCGTGGTCAGGCGCAACAGTAGTTACTTTCCCGATTTTTATTGAAGGGTTTTGCCCTTGATAAGCAACCGAGTAAACTGTTGAGCTGGAATTATCCGTATAAGTCGTTACGGTTTTAGACCAAAGGAATTTACCCTGCGTAATCGTTGACGGAATAGACGATACCCACCCTTCTTCGGGCGGCGTTGCGCCTGTATCGCTAACCGCATAATTTATTATCGTGGTTGAGATGCCTATACCGTTATATCCGACTGAATAAAATATTGCGCTTGTGTCGTCCGTGTAGTTGATTTTTGTCCGCGTCCACAGAAATGTGTTTACCTTGACTGCGGGAATTGTTTTAATCCACGCCGCATCGTCAGTAGGAATATCTGAACCGCTGGAAGTGCGTTGATAGTCAACTTCAGTTGATTTTACACCAACACCCGT
Source organism: uncultured Christensenella sp. (assembly GCA_910578655.1). Classification (GTDB taxonomy): domain Bacteria; phylum Bacillota; class Clostridia; order Christensenellales; family Borkfalkiaceae; genus Coproplasma. The sequence goes on along the minus strand of CAJTQE010000122.1, from coordinate 1,181 downwards.
AACACCGCCTGCACCCACAGCATACGAAACGACTTGCGCACCGTCGGTATATGTAAGCGTTATTCTCGTCCACAGAAAGTCGCCCGGCTTAACGGTTGGAATGGTTCCGCTCCAACCTTCTTCGGGCGGTGCTGTTACGTCGGGTTTTGTTGTGATATAGTCTGTTGTGGTTGACGATATGCCCCTACCCGACGCAAGTTCCATCCAGTAATTTTCCCAGTTCTCGTCGATTGTGGGGCGGACATTTATGCTACTTTTTTTAGCAATATAAGTGCCGAAATTGTGTGTAACAATGTTGAGCTTTTGGTAAACGGTTTTT
>CAJTQE010000122.1:0-825 GCA_910578655.1 uncultured Christensenella sp. | reverse complement strand
GGTACCACAATTCCAAGTTCGCGTTGGTCAATGACTGTTGAACCCATTAAAGAAATACCTCCTATTTTTTTTAGTTTTATTGAAAAATAATAAAAGGCTATAAACAGACAAAACCTTTTGATTCTGTAACTGCTTATAGCCCCTTTTGGCTTTCCCTATCGTCCATTTACGATAAGATAAGTATTAAGTTGTACATGCATGGCTCGACGACTATATCGACCAAGAACCGTTCTGCATAATAATTCCGTTGTTTATATCTTGCGAGTACCAAACACTGACCGTTTTTCCTACAGCTAACGCAGATACTGGCATTCTTGAATTATACGGCAATGTAATAGCCTTTTCGTCAAAAGGAAAATGCACCTTAACCGTTTTTTCTGTAGTGTTGGGCGGTTCTGCCACTATCATTTTTCTTGCTTTTATGGCCGCCCTTACGACTGGATGATTTTCTATAACTTCGTTTACGAAGCCTGTAAGCATATTTTTAAACGCTTCGGCTTGGGTTAATTTGTCACTCATAATAATTCTATCATAATCCTTTCGATAAGTCCAAATTTTTAACCGTAACTTTCGGAAAATCATTCGTCGAAGTTGCGGTAATACTCATACTACCCGACGTTGAAAGCGGAATGCTGTATGACTGTATTAAATGCCTTTCTAAGCCGCCACCTTGCTTGTCTGTCCTAAGTACCGAGATAATGTTGTTTTCGCGTAAATGAAAAAGCTGGGGGCACGAAATTGTAACAGATTTCTGTAATACTGTTTTTTGTTTTAAGTACCAACTTGCAAGGTCGCGGCATTGCTCTACCGAATAACAAGTATTTG
>CAJTQE010000121.1 GCA_910578655.1 uncultured Christensenella sp. | reverse complement strand
AAACAAACTTCCGCTTTGCAAAGAACAAATAAGATTAATAGAACAAAACGTTTAACGGCTTCCTCTGAATTTTCATAACGGTGTGAAGCAGATTATTTTAAAATAGGTAACGTAAGTGAATATCCTCGATATTTATTATCGCGCGTTAAAAGAATACCGCAAGGAAACGCTTGAAAATACGCTCTGTGAAAAGGACAGAAAGGCGATTGTGCAGGCAAACGCAGACGGCGATAAGTTAAACACAACTAAATATTTGTGCGTCATCGACGAGGAATGGATAACAAAGATTGAAGAGGGGCTTGAATTCGTTGAAAAAGCCGTTCAGGAAGAGAGGCAGTTCATTCGCGTAAACGGCGAGGTTGTTCCTATTGAAAAGGTAAAACGCATTTCAAAGGATTCTGTGGAGCATCTTGCAAAGCACAGCGAAATGATAACTCACGTTCCCGAAAACGAGGGCGACACCGTTGTGCCCGATAAGCTTTATATGGTTGAAAAACTCAGCGATTACGCAGTATACGAAAACCGTTTTCTGTATATGCTTTTATGCTATCTGAGGGACTTTATTCAGTACAGGCTTGAAAAGATAGAAACACTGCGCCGAACCTACATAAGCGATTTTTCTGTAAACAAGACGATAGAAACCAAAAAGCGCACGTTTACAATCGACACTAAAATTTACGAAAAGCGTTTGGATAATCCTTACCCTATCGCGGACGCACGTTCTTCGTCAATGGTAACGCGCATTGAAAACTGTCAAAGCATAGTCAATATGTTGCTTGAAACCGATTTAATGACTCAGGTTGCAAAAACGCCTATGATAAAACCGCCGATAGTCAAAACCAACGTTTTAAAAATGAACAACAACTTTAAACGCGCGTTGGCCTTGTATGACTATATCGCTTCGTACAAGGGCGAGGGGTTTTCATATGAAGAGGTAAATTCAAATTACGCTCCGTTTTCCGAAAGTTTGGCAGACGAGCTTGCCGAATCATTCCTTTTAACCGCGTTCAGTGCGTATAAGGTCGGCAACAATATCGAAGACATTTTGGAAACTGCCTATAAAGAGGAAGAGAAACGCCGCAAGGAAGAAGAGAACAAAAAACTTGAAGAGCGGATAAAGCGATTAAAAAAGCGTGCGCTTGAAAGCAACAAAACCCTTGAAGAGTATGTTGCGCTTTTGGACGAGCGGAATAAAATTTTAGAGCGCGACAGCGAAGAACTCGCGCTTGTCCGTCAGGAAATAGCCACGCTTAATTACCGCATAGAAGTAATAACCCTTGAAAAAAAGGAACTTAACAGAAGATTTTCCGAACTCAGCAGCCGGATAGACGAAAAGGACGTGGAGATAGCTCAGCTCAACCAAAAATATATTGAAGATACAACCGCGCTGAAAAACGCGCATCAGCAGGAATTACAAACGGTCAAAGCCGATTGCGAGGAGCAAATCGAGGCAAAGTCCCTTGAATTTGCGAACAAAATGCAGGAAACCATTACGGGCTATGAAACTCAGTCAAACGAATTGAAAGAACAGAAGCAACGCCTTGAAGAAGAGGCGCGTGCTGTCAAGGAAAAAAGTGACGGGCTTGACGCGGAAATCGCAAAGCGCGAAAAGGAAATTGACGAAAAACTTCGCACCGATTACGACGCGAAAACCAAGTCAGCTAAAAAGACGGCAAACGACGCGCTTAAAGAGCTTGCACTCGTGCGCGGCGAACTTGACGGAATACGTGCCGCACAGGGAAAACTGCAACCGAGTACGGACTACGCCTCGCGTGAGCGGTTTGTTGAATTACAGGAAGCATACGTTGCCTTTGAAAAATTTTTCAAAGCGCAGTGGAAAATAACCAAAAAGGAAATACGCAAGCAGGTTCTTTGGAAAAAGCGTGAAAAAACCGCCAAATCCGATAAGCCCAAAGGCGACAAGTGAGAGTAAAAATTGAAAAAGCGTGATAAGTTTATCTTAATACTTAAAATTGCGGTCACGGTAATTATCGTGGTCGGTCTTTTCACGCTGTTGATTTTTGCACTTTTAAGGCAGTTTGAAATCTACGGAGGCAGCGGCTTTATACCCAAACTTGAAAATTGGCTCAAATTCATTTTTCTGGGTCTTGCCCTGAGTTTGCCCGTTGTTTTAACTTTAATTTTAATAATTTACTGCACCGGTAACCATAAAAACGATATGGTAACATTTGAATATCTTGATGTCGATTTTAAAGACGAAAAGAAAAAACTCGTCAGCCGTGAAGAGATAAATTTTGCGGGCGGGTCGCAGTTTATAAAAGACGTTCAGCCAACCAAAACCGTCGTTACAGCCAGCGCTCAATTTCAGACACCGGATGAGGAGAGCGCAGAAGACGGTTCGCGGTTTTATATGCTTACGGAAATAGACAAGTATTACGAAAAGTACACTCCGC
>CAJTQE010000120.1 GCA_910578655.1 uncultured Christensenella sp. | reverse complement strand
AATAAGAAGGTCTTTATCGGAAAGGCTGTCAGCAGTTGCATCTGCCTGTCCCTTAATGGTACCTGTAACGGCGTTTACTTCCGCTGTGGTCATCCCGACGTAAGCTGAAAGAAGATCGTCAAAATTGTCGTTCCAGTTTGCAACCTGAGTTTCACCCCACTTCTCATTTGTCGCTGCCGAGCACTCTACGTAATCGCTTGCAACTTTGTCAACGCCGAAAATTTTACCGTCTACAACCGAAACATTTACTTTAATACCATATTCGTGATTGTAGCTGTTGTAGTGGAATTCGCCTTCGGCAACTTTCGCTGCGGGAGCCTTGTTATTAAGTGCATCCTGAACAGCCTTTAAAACTCTTACGCTGCCCTGAGTAGCGCCCGTAATAAGAAGGTCTTTATCGGAAAGGCTGTCAGCAGTTGCTTCCGCCTGTCCCTTTATTGCGCCGGTTGCCGCTTTAACTTCAGTGACCGACTTATCTGCATACTTTGCAAGCAGTCCGTCAATATTATTATTCCAGTTTGCAACCTGATCTTCGCCCCAATTCTCATTTGTCGGTGCCGAGCATTCCACGTAACCGCTTGCAACCTTTTCAACTTTGATTATATCGTCGCCTTTAACCGTTACGTTTACGGCAATACCGTACTCGTGTCCGTAGCTGGTGTAGTGGTGCTGTCCGAAGTAAGTTTCCTCAGCGTCACCGCAACCTGCAAAAGCCGCAACGCCTGCGCAAAGCGTTCCTGCAACTGCGCAAACTGCCAATGCCTTAAAAGTCTTTTTCATTATGAAAATTCTCCTTATATTTAAATTTCGTAAATATTTTAGCACAAGCAAAAAAATGTGTCAAACGTTTTTTCGGTATTATCAGTATTGTTTTACTTATTTTTTAACCTTGCGTCAACGGCGTATCTTTATTACTTTTCAAGACGCTTAGCTAATATTACATCGAACTTAAAGTTTGACCCGTGATTGCCTGTTGCTGCGCAAACGCTGTTAAGATATACCGATTAAACGTCGGGTTTATTATTCCGTTCTCAGCGCGACGACGGGGTCTTTCTTTGCCGCGCTTGCCGCAGGGATAAGCCCCGATATAAGCGTAAGCACTACGCTGACCGCAATCATAATAAAAGCTTGCCATACGGGCAAAGCCGCAATGGTATAGACGCCTGCCAGCGAGCCGACTATCACGTTTATTATAAGCGAAAGCAGATAAGTTACCGCAATGCCGAACACACCTGCCGCTAAGCCTATAATAAGGGTTTCGGCGTTGAAAAGACGTTTAATGTCCTTTTTCCTTGCGCCGACAGAGCGGAGTATTCCTATTTCCTTTATCCTCTCTACTACAGAAACGTAGGTTATAATTCCGACCATTACCGTAGACACGACAAGCGAAAGCGCGGTAAACGCAATAAGCGCGATGGTTATCATATCAATCATAGTGTCGACCATGAAAATGATTAACCCGACCGTATCGGTATATTTTATTATATCGCCTTTGGTCAGCCCTTCCACCGTTACCGTATTTCCGTCCGCGTCCGTAAAGCTGAACGTACCTTTTTCGCAGCCGTCGTTCCATTTATCGAGATAAGCAGTTATGTTATCCTTGGTCTTAAAATCGGTGGGGTACACGTTGAAGGTTTTCGGAATTCTCGTGCCGCCGACAAGATTTAAAGGTACCTTATACATATCGATACTGCTGCCCATCATCATAGTCGTCATTGACAGCGTAGGCAGATTCATAATAATGGAAATTCCGTTTGCGTCGTGAATAATCTTGCTGTCGTCGGGGTCGGGATATGAATAGTTGAACGCGAAATTTATAACTCCGGTCGAATCGTCGTCGCGCCCGTCGATATACTCGCTTATTTTGCTGTTCGCCGAAGTTGTTAAAAGGTGTTCGGTAAGCTCTTCCGTATAGTACAGTCCAGAGCTTAAACAACCGTATGCGATATCTTTCTTCTTTTGAAGAATGACCTTGACTTTCATATCTATAGCGTCGGTTTCCGCAAAATTGTCGGAATACGGGTTATATTTGAAAGGCGATATAGTGTATTTCTCTCCCGTATCGGACTCGCGCGGAATCTCCTCCGTCCAGTATTGCGAATACACCGCGTCGTTGGGATACCATTTGAACGAGTGAGCGTTTTCGCCGATGAAGAACGAAAAATCCGTTCCTTGCAGATTTTCGTCCCATTCGCCCGTTTCGCTGTTATAAATTCCGTTATACTTATCTATGACGGACTGGTCGTATTCTCCGCCCTGAGCCTTGTACGCAAAGTTCAGAAATTCGTCCTGCGTCATATATCCGTATTGACCGAAATTCAAATCGGAAAACGCGTTATGACTGACAACCATAATAAGACTGTCCTTATTATTGAAAATATCCTTTATTTCCGCTGCGGTAAGCTCCTGCGTTTTTCCGTTATAGGAAGCCAAAATATCGTACTGAGAAAGTATATATTCGTAATTGTTAGGTA
>CAJTQE010000119.1 GCA_910578655.1 uncultured Christensenella sp. | reverse complement strand
AAACAGGAAATCGATAACGAAAAGAATAATGCAGAAAAGGAAGACCCCGTGTCCGAAGTTGCGGAACCCGTGTCCGAAGTTGCGGAACCCGTGTCCGAAGTTGCGGAACCCGTGTCCGGAACCGAAACTGCGGACGTCGATAAGCCTGCGCGCAAGCCGGTAAACGTCAAGCGCGTTAAAAGCGTGCTTTGGAACGTGTTTCTCGTTGCGGTTATCGCAGTGGGAATAATTTCGCTGCTCGGCGTAGTTAAGGAAATCGGGCACGACGGCTCGTCCTTCGGCGAGGTTATGCGCGGCGCAAGTCCGCTGTTTTTTGTCTTGCTTGCGGCGGTAGTTGTTGCCGGAATGGCGCTGGACGTGGCAAAATTCTGTATTATCGGCAAAACCGTAACGGGCAAATGCCGTTTGGGCGCGTCGGCTAAAACAAATTTTTTAGGAAAATATTACGATGCGGTTACGCCGTTTGCCACAGGCGGTCAGCCTATGCAGATTTACTATCTCAACACCAAAGGCATAAGCGGCGGCAATTCTTCGGCAATAGTTTTAATAAGATATATTTTCAGCATAATGTGCTGGATAATTCTCGGTGCGGCGCTGATGATAGCCGGCGCGGCAAAAGGCGTGCTGGACGGCGTGAGCGGCGGCAACCTGTTAAAAATTACGGGCTGGGTAGGAATAGGCATAAACCTTATAATACCCGTGTTTGTGCTGCTCTTTCTGTTGCTGCCTAAGCTTATGCGCAGACTGTCGTCGGGCGTTATATGGCTCGGCTGTAAAATCAGATTGGTTAAGGACGCCGATAAAGCCAAAGAGCGCGCCGAAAAAATAGTCGATGATTTCAAAAACTCATTCAAACTTATGGCTAAAAGCCCGGTAAACTTCGTGCTGCTTATAGCGGTTTGTTTTTTGGAGTCGGCAATTACTTTTGCCGTACCGTACTTCGTAATGCTTGCTTTTTCCTGTCCGGTCGACGGTCTGTTTATCACCGTATCATCGCTAAACGTTTACGCCATATTCGGTGTTTCGTTTATCCCCACGCCGGGTAATTCGGGCGTAATAGAGGGTATGGGTGCACTCGCGTTTTCCGTGGCTGCCGGACCTGCTTTGGTGTGGTCGGTTATCGCGTGGCGGCTTTTTACGTTCTATATCTATATAATTATAGGTATCTTTATATCTGTATACGACATTATCAGAAAAAACAAAAGGGGGAAAAGCCTGCAAGGGCGTTTGGAGCAATGATTAAAGTCGGTCTGTTTCTCGATACGTATTTTCCTATGGTTGACGGCGTAATAAACGTTGTGCACAATTACGCGCTGCGCCTTGCCGAAGATAAAGATTTTGACGTGACGGTTTTTGTGCCGCGTCACAGCAAAAAATACACGGACGATTTTCCGTACAAGACGGTGCGTTGCAAAAGCGTGCGCTTTCCTATACTCGATTACCGTCTGCCTAAACCCCGTCGGGACGCGGCTTTCAAAAAGGCGTTGAAAGATAGCAATCTCGATATAGTACATATTCACTCCCCGTTTATGGTCGGCGAAATGGGCGTAAAGTACGCCGAAAAGCATAAAATACCTGCGGTTGCTTCTATGCATTCCCAGTTCGAACAGGATTTTTACCGCGCCACGCACAGCAAATTTATTACTAAATTAATGCTGAAAAAAATTATGAAGGTTTTTAACCGCTGTGACGAGTTTTACGGTGTAGGTCCGGCTGTGTCTGAGGTATTTTTGCGTTACGGCGCAAAGCATTTACCGCTTGTGCTTGCAAACGGAACGGATATGTCGCCCGCAGAGAACAGGGAAGAGTTGATAGCACGCGTCAACGAAAAGTATAATCTGCCCGAGGATATGCCCGTATTTATCTTTGTCGGAAGAATTACTGTGCTTAAAAACGTCTTTTTCCTTGTCGACGCTCTTGCGAAGCTTAAAGACAAGCATTACAAAATGCTTTTCGTCGGCGACGGTAAGGACTTGCCAGCACTCAAAAAGCACGTAACACAGGCCGGGCTTGACGGCAACGTAATGTTTTTGGGTAAAATCACCGACAGGGAAGAGCTTAAAGCGCTGTATTGCCGTTCAAAGCTGTTCTTGTTCCCGTCAATGTACGATACTAATTCTTTGGTGCAGAAAGAGGCGGCTTCGCAAAGTATACCTACGGTATTTTTAGAGGGGGCGGTAACGGCGACTTCGGCAACCGACGGCGTAAACGGCTTTATCGCTCCGGCAACGGCGGAGGGCTATGCCGCAAAAATAGAGTCTGTTTTGTCCGACGAGGCGCAGTATAAACGCGTCGCCGAAGGCGCAAAGCGCAACTTGTGGCGCTCCTGGGACGACGCCGTTGAAGAGTTAAAGAGCGAATACCGCAGACTGGTGGACGAAAACGCGGATAAAAAACAAAATAATAGTCAATAACGGTAACAATAAGCCGAGCGCGGATGACATCCGCGCTTTTTTGTTAAAGAAAACCACGGGATAGTCCCGTGGTTCAAAAGAGGTTAAACCTATA
>CAJTQE010000118.1 GCA_910578655.1 uncultured Christensenella sp. | reverse complement strand
ATATTGAAGTTATGCGTATTATATCACAATTTGCAATTTTGTGCAACTGTTTACGTAATAAAGCCTTCCCCCGCAAGGGGAAAGCTTTAAATGAATTGCAGCACGTCGACCAAGACGGCGAAACCGAGAATTAAAACAAAACCGACGGCGTGGATAATTGCCTCTATCTTGCGCGGCACGGGCTTGCGGAATATCCATTCGATAAGGCAGAAAATAACTTTACTGCCGTCAAGCGCAGGTATGGGCAGAAGATTAAACACCGCAAGGTTTACGCCGATATATGCGGCGATTTCCAAAAAATTCTGCAAGCTTTGAGAAGCTATTTGCGAGGTCAGTTTAATCGTCGTCACAGGTCCGCCCATTGCCGAAAGACCCAGATGCCCCGTAAGCAATTCGCCTAAAACCTTAAAAATCGTGCCTGCGATTTTAAACGAATATACGAACGAATGTCCTACCGTAGTAAAGAATCCGAACCTGTAATTTTCCACCCCGACAGCCCAATAACTTTTGCCGTCCTCCGCCTCGTAAGTGCCTATGCCCAGCGCGCGCCAAAGCTTGCCGGTATCCTCCGAGTTTTTAAAATCGCAATCGGCGCGCATCATTATCTCAACGGTCATTTTCTGACCTCCGCGAATGACGTCGCACTCGACTATATCCCCTTCCTTTTTTCCGCTTAACGCGCTCATCAAATCGGTAGTGAGATATATTCCCCTGCCGTCCACTTCGGTAATCAAATCGTCCGCAACCAAACTGTATTCGGCAAACTGCCCGTCACCGGGCGCAACACCCGTCACCTTGAACAGCATCTGCCCGAACGATAACAGCGAAACTATAATCAGCAGCAGCGCAAGCAAATAGTTCATTAAAGGTCCCGAAACAAGCACGATTATGCGCTTCCACGGCTTTTTGTCGTTGAACCCGTCAACGGTGGTCTCCTTGCTGTCCTCGCCCGCGAACGAACAGAAACCGCCCAGCGGAAGAAGCCTTATCGAAAACGCTTCACCGCTCTTTTTGGAAACGCGCCGAAACAGCTTCGGACCGAAGCCGATAGCAAACTCTTCGATTTTGAATTTTAGTGCCTTGCCGGCAAGGTAATGTCCGAATTCGTGTATCGTTATCATTGCAAGCAAAATGGTAATTGCAAGAATGACCGAACCGATAGTAGCCATTACCGAAGAAAATGAAAGAAGTGTCATCGTATCCTTTTAATTACTCCGCGCGCCAATTCCGCTGCGCGGTCGTTGACGGCCTGAAGCTGTGAAAAGCTTTTTATAACCTCGTCGGAAAAGCCCGAAACCGTTTCCGCAACTACGCGGTATATATCGGTAAACGCAATTTCACCGTTTAAAAAAGCGCAAACCGCCGCCTCGTCCGCCGCGTTCAGAACGCAGGGTTTAATGCCGCCCTGCTCTCCGCAGCGCAAAGCCAGGTCGAAACAGGGAAATTTTTCCCTGAGCATCGGCTCGAATTCAAGCGAGAAGGCTTTTTTGAAGTCCATAGGTTCAAGCATAGTTTCTATCCTTTCGGGATATGTAAGCGCAAGGCTTATGGGCAGTTCCATAGTCGGATAACTCATTTGCGCAAGAATCGCGCCGTCCTCGAATTCGACCATAGAATGAATGATGCTCTGCGGCTGAATCACCGTTTCAATGCGCGCATAGTCGGTGCCGTACAGCTCGTGGGCCTCGATTACTTCGTAACCCTTGTTCATAAGCGTTGCGCTGTCTATCGTAATTTTTCTGCCCATTTTCCAGGTCGGGTGATTCAGCGCCTGCTCCGGCGTAACAGAAGAAAGTTCGTCCGGCGAAACGTTTCTGAATGCGCCGCCGCTTGCAGTAATTATAAGCCGCTTGACTTTGGCGTCCTTATTGAAGTTGAGGCACTGCCAGATAGCCGAATGTTCGCTGTCTACGGGGATAATCTGCGCCCCCGTTTTTTTTGCGGTGTCAGTGATTAAACTGCCGCCGCAGACAAGCGTTTCCTTGTTTGCAAGCGCAAGAGTTTTGCCCGCCTCAACCGCCTTTAAACTGTATGCAAGCCCTGCAAATCCGCCGGCAGCATTGAACACTATGTCACCGTAATCAACCGCTTCAAGCGCACTTTCGCCGTCAAGCGACGCAAGCGCGGAGAATTCGGGGGCAAGGTCCTCCGCCTGCTTGACGAATTCCGCACTCGGACGGTTAGCCACTAACGCGGCTATTTGAAATTTATCGGAATTTCTTTTTACTATTTCGATAAGCTGTCTGCCGATACTGCCGGTACTGCCGATGAGAGTTATTTTTTTCATTTACTATTATACCCGAAAAAATTTATTTAATGACTACAATTACAAGAAAAGCCCTTTGCAAGGGCTTTTGATTTTTTTAAATTGTTAAAAGAAGAAAACCTATCAATATCAGCGGTGCGACAAAGAACATACTGTCAAACCTGTCAAGCACGCCGCCGTGACCGGGAAGAATTCTGCCCGTATCTTTGATATCGCACCTGCGTTTTAAATAGCTTTCGACAAGGTCGCCGATTTGTCCGACTATTGCGCCGACGAAGCCCATCAAAAGAAATGCTACAACCGCGGGGAAACTGCCCGAATATACAAGGGGTTCGCCTGCCGCCATACTCATTC
>CAJTQE010000117.1 GCA_910578655.1 uncultured Christensenella sp. | reverse complement strand
AGATTGTTCAAAAATAAAAAAGATGCGCCTGATGGAAATAAATGACGACGGAACGCCGACAGGTCGGCGCGCTATCGAGCTTCACGGAAAAATTCCGTTTTCCGATATGGAAGACTGACCGTGTTATAAATTTATGCGCTATATGCCGTAAAGAAAAAATCGGAGAAAAATATTTAAAGGATTAACTATTATGACAGACGAGCAGATTGCAAAACAATTGTTAAAACAATATAAAAAAGAGGATACGGGAATTTTATTAACGCCGGCTGTCGCCGCCCAATTCAACGCATTATTCCGTGAGGCGGTTGTTGACTTTTTTCCGAAATTCGTTGAAAAACATAAGGGGCAAACCATATACGGCGTTTCTTTTGAAATAGGCAATCTCGTACAGTTTGTATACGAAGAAGACTTTGAAACTTACCTGTACTTCAATACGGAAGAAGAATACCGCAAACAAATCAAAGACTGCGCGGAAGATGAAAAATCGTATTACCGCTTCGAGCCTTATGCCGAGTGGGACGTGGTTTCCGCCGATACTAAGGCATTCAAAAAGCTGCAAAAATTTTTAATGCAGAACAGTCTTTACTACTGCACTGTATACTATAACTATGACGATTTATTAAGTAAGGAAGCTGTCGATTGGTTTGAAGAAAACAGCGAAGTCTTTGAGGAAAACTTCGACCAAGAACGCGCTATGTTCCGTTACTTAATGGCGGGCGTTTTATGCAACTTACGGCAGGAAGGCTTTTGGAAAGAACACGGGTTTGAAAAGCTGTACGTAATTCCTTTTGAGGCAGAGGACGAATTGCCCGTTGAAGAAAAGATAGCAACGTATCTGCAAATGGATTTCGGCTGTCATTCTGGTGAACCGGATTATTTGGAGTACATAAAATCGTTGTCGGCAGACGGGGATTAAACCGCACGATTTCTATTAAATGAATTTCAATTCGCGGCAATTTGGCATTTAAAGACTATGCGGCTGAAAACTCGTTATCATAAAAAGAAAAAAGGGAAAAAAGACGCGATTTCCGCTTATCCCGAATTATAAAAAAAGTTCTCGGTAAGTCCGTACCGCTGAAACAAGCCGTCATATTTAAAGAAGATGGTATTACTTATAAAAAGTTGGTTTCTTTGCCGAATAAATTGGTCAAATAAGGAGCGTAAAACGGCATTGTTCTCTTCGGGGCAGGAGTTTCTACGGTGGATGTCTAATAGTTCGTCCGCAGATAGCAGAAGGTTTCGGTCAACGAATCGCCCGTGACCTTTTCTCTAACTGAATATAATGTCCAACCGCCAAAGAGCAATCAGGCGTTGCTGAACACGTTTAAAAGCCGGTGATTACGTTTAAGTATCAACGGCTTTTTTGTCGTCTTGTTTACGGGGTCTTATCTTCTCTTCCCTGACATTATAATAGTGTAAACAATTTACAAAAAAAGTTATATTTAGTAATTGACGATATGATTTTATAATGTTATTATACTTGTGGTTTAAACGACAGGTCTGATTAAATTTCAGCCCCCATGGGGGCTTTGTGTTGTAGAATACAACACAAAGAATCGCTATCAGCAAAAGTTTGCGTTCGTTACAAGTATTAAGGCTTAAAACACTGATTTAAGCGCGCAAACAAATAACCGTAAACAACGCGCTGATATTATTTGCGGCGTTTAAATATAATTATTTATAATTTATGGAGGAAAAATGAAAAAGCATTTTATCGGCAAATTTTTTTGTTTGATAATGGCTGTTGTCGCAGCTTTCGGCATTGCCGGTTGTAATACCGATAAGCCCGGCAATGCGCAGGGCGTGGCTTATACGGTTGCGTTTGACGTTCAGGGGCACGGAGTTACGCCTAAGACGCAGGTTGTGGATGCGGGCGGTCACGCAACCGCACCAAAAGCTCCTGCCGAAAGCGGCTGGACTTTTGAAGGCTGGTATAAGGAAGCGGGCTGCAATAATAAATACAATTTCACAACCGAAACGGTAACAAGCAGCATTACGCTTTACGCAAAATGGACGGAAAATAAAGGAATAACTTTACCTACGGATAAAACGCCCACAATTTATCTCGCCGGCGACTCCACGGTACAGACCTATGCGGACGGACAGTACATAGCGGGATGGGGACAGTATCTGGATATGTTCCTTGACGAAAGCGTAAACGTAGTCAACTGCGCAAGGGGCGGCAGAAGCTCGCGTTCGTTCATTAACGAGGACAGACTTTTCACCAATACGGACGGTTCTAAGTATTCGTTCAGCGAAAACGGCGGAAAGTCAATCGAAGAGTGTATAAAGGAAGGCGACTATCTGTTCGTGCAGTTCGGACATAACGACGACGCAACAAAAGGCTATCAGACAATGCCCGACAGAATGGTTCCGCTCGGCACGCCCGCCGCAAACGGGATTTATCCCACAACGGCGCCCGCAGAGAAAAAGCCTACTGATTACTTGCCGGAAGAATATTTAAGTCACGCAACCTCGTCCGAGAAAGCTTCGCAGTTAAACGAAATCAAAAAATACGGCAACGATTATTATGCCTTTGGCGACGGCACGTTCAAGTGGTATTTGAAACAGTATATTGATTTGGCGAGAGAAAAGGGCGCTATCCCCGTGCTGATGACCCCCGTAGCAAGGCGTTCGTTCAACGCTGACGGTACGCTTAAAAGC
>CAJTQE010000116.1 GCA_910578655.1 uncultured Christensenella sp. | reverse complement strand
GGATTAATAACAGTGGCCGACGTCGAATTGCTTGAGGATGGCAGAGTAAATGTGACGCCGTACAATTACGAAAACGGAATTGAAGCAGCAAAGGCTGAACCGCAGATCGAGAAAGTAAATTTTAATATTGTGACGGATTCTACGTTTGAAGAATTCCTTAAACAATATTTTGCAGCTTATAAGATAAGCGGAGCTTCAAAAGAATGGGAAGATGGGTTTCGTGCTGCAATTTCCTGGTGCCAAAATGTAGTGGACGAAATCAATCGGATAAAAAGGTAAAGTATGTCAAAGAAAGATGTATTCAAGCGATGGAAGAAACGCAGCCTAAAATTTAAAATACTTACCGGCGTTGGATTGGCCGTGGCGTTAATCGTTTTGCCGTTATTGCTTTTTGCACTACTCATAATGATATTTTCTCATTCGGATTTTGTATCCGTTTGGAGTAACGGTCTTTTGTATGGACTTTGGGCTATTGCAGTAGCGGGAATAACAATCTTCGTCCTTTTTGAAATCAGAACTCTTGGCTCATGGCGAGTACTCAAGATAAATAAAGACCTTGAAGACTCACACTTTATGAGTGATAAAGAAATCGCTCATAATAAGGGATTTACCGTTGCAGAGTTTTCGGAGCTTCAGGACGTAAAAGACGGGCTGTTAATTAAAGCTGAACGAATAGGCAATGGAATGAATGTTGTGCTATTGAACCCTATTCACGCAGCGGTCATTGCAACGACGGGTACCGGTAAAACCACTACATATATTGAACCGTCGATTGAGATATTGTGTCGCACGTCAACAAAGCCTTGCATGATAATTACTGACCCTAAGGGCGAGCTTTATGGTAAACACGCAAATTCGCTTAAAAAGAACGGCTATAACGTTTACATTATCGATTTAACTGATACGTATCATTCAACGCTATGGAATCCGTTTAATGACGTATGGAAGAAAACTGCACGTATTTCGGAAGAGATAACACAAGTAAAAAATAAATATCAGTGGGGTGGGCGCATATATGACACTTACGCCGATGCAGAACAGCGTAAGAGGGAATTCACCGTTCGACTGAACGATGAAATATATCAGGACTTACAAGACCTCGTTTATACTATGTGCCCGGTTGAAGCTGCGCAAGATAAATCCTGGCAGCAAGGCGCAAGGGATTTACTGTTTGCGATGGCACTTCGAATGTGGGAAGACGTGCGAGACGGTTATATGCCAAAGGAAAAGTTCAACCTATATAACCTTTGGTGGAACCTTACCGAATATGCCCGGGGAGAATGTGAAGTCTTAAAAGAATACATCGACGAATGTGCAGACGAAACCTCGCGTGCAAAAGGTATGGCAAGTACCGTGCTTGTAAGTGAAGACAGAACGTTGTCTTCATATCTTGGCTCGGTTAACCAGTATCTGCACTGGATGGCAGACGGCGGCGTTGCGCAGCTTACGAGCGGAAACGAAATCGAGTTCAGCGAATGGGATGAAGCGCCGAACGCTCTGTTTGTAAAAATACCAGATATGAAAGAGGGTAGACATGGGCTCGTTTCTCTGATGCTGTTGCAGCTCTACAAAGCACTGGACGAAAAAGGCGAAAAGAACAGCGAATTAAGAGAAACGCCGGATAAACGTTTAAAGCGGCATTGCTACTTTCTTATGGATGAATTCGGTTCTCTTCCGCCAATAAAAAACTTTGATAACATAGTTAAAATAGCTCGAAGCCTTGGTGTATTCATGGTGCCGGTATTACAAGACTATGCGCAGCTTGACAAGGTTTACGGCGAGAAACCTGCATCCACAATTAAAAATAACTGCAACGTCAAAATCTTTTTAGGTACAAACGATGACAAAACTCGCGGCGAGATATCCGAGGCTTGCGGAAAACATAAAGTTAAGTCAGTGAGCTATAGCGAGAATAAAGATATGGGCGTCAATACATCAGCGCAGAGCGTTCCGCTCATTTATCCGCACGAGCTCGCAAACTTAAATAATCCGGCTGATGGTGTGTTCGGCAATGCGGTTATAATTGCATCCGGTGTATTTCCCATAAAGAGTCATACTACGCCGTGTTTTGCGGCAACAGATATTTATGAGATAGAAGAAGGTGCAAACCCGCCGGAAAAAGACTTTATGATTTTTAATGAACGGGCAAACCGTTACGACATTACAAAGCTTATATTTCTGCATCATAATCTTGACGATGAGAACGGTGGGTTTGAAGAGGTGTCAGCCGCTGCAGAACATATAGATATCCAACCGAGCGATGAGAAAAAAGGCACGAAAAGAAAAACATCGGCGGAATTGGTGGAGGAACAGATTTCTGAGGAAATTGAGAAACTGAAAGACAAGATACCGGAAGATGAATTTATCTTACTCGGTATGGCAACTATGTATGAAAAAATGCTGCTTCTGGATGCACTTGCAGAGCATGCCACTATGATAGGGGATATCTTCCTTGCAATGCAGATAGAAAAGATAATCAGCTTAATAAAACACAGTTTAAATTTTTCAGCAAAGGAGACTTAATATATGAAAAAAATTGAAAACAGTATTATAGGCTTTTTGATAGCTCTTATTGCTTTGCTTGCTGTAAGTGCATCAAGTCTGCTGTTTGCTTCTCAGGTTACGCAGCCGGCGTATGCAGTTAGTATAAGCGATTTAGTTTTTACTGAGCGCAGTGACGGCACTTATTCTGTTGACGCCGCGAATAAGAATATCTCTGGCG
>CAJTQE010000115.1 GCA_910578655.1 uncultured Christensenella sp. | reverse complement strand
AACAGAGATACTTTTTTTAAAAACTATAAAATCATAGGACAAATTTTTAATACTTACTGGCTGATAGAGCAAAACCAAAGTATTTTTATGATTGACCAACATGCAGCACACGAAAGACTTATTTACGATAGTTTGTGCAAAAAAATGTCGGAAAGAAAAATTGACAGGCAGATGCTTTTAGCTCCGTATTTGTTTGCAACAAATGCGGAAGAAACTCAGTTTATTGAAAATAATATTAGGCTTATCAGGAGTATGGGGTTTGATTTGAAACCGTTTGGCACAAATGCGTATAAAGTTGACGAGGTGCCTGTGGATTTACAGCATATTAACATGGAAGAATTTTTTAACGAGCTGTTGTCGGATATGAAAAGTCTTTCGGAAATAAAACTTGAGGAAATGCTGAAAGATAAAATTGCGATGGCGGCGTGCAAACACGCCGTAAAGGGCGGTATGGCGTTGACCGAGGCTGAGGTTGATGCGCTTTTCAAAATGCTTAAAGGTAATATGGGGCTTAAATGTCCGCACGGCAGACCTGTTTGCGTATCGCTTGAAAAGAAAGATTTGGAAAAAATGTTTAAAAGGATAGTCTGATTTGAATAAGCTTTTGATAATATGCGGAGCTACGGCAACAGGAAAAACTAAACTTGCCGTTGATTGCGCCGTTAAACTTAACAGTGAGGTTATTTCTGCTGATTCACAGCTTATTTATAAGGAATTGAATATAGGCACGGCTAAACCGATGCAAGAAGAAATGAAAGGCGTAGTACATCATATGATTGATGTAGTGGAGCCGAATTGCAATTTCAGTGTTTCAGATTATTGTCGCTTGGCTGAACCGATCATAAAAAAACTGCTTGCAGAAAACAAGGTTCCTGTAATTTGCGGCGGAACAGGTTTTTATATAAATTCTTTGATATATGATTTAAGCTACGGCAACGCGGCGGCAAATACAGAAGTCCGTCGTAAATATGAATTACTCTTAGATGAACACGGTAAGGAATTTGTTTATAATAAGCTTTTACAAATCGATCCGCAAACCGCAAAGCGTTTGCACGTTAATGATGTTAAGAGAGTAATACGTGCACTCGAAATTTATGAGGTAAGCGGAAAGCGCAAATCGGAAATTTCAGATAAGGCTATACCCAAATATAATTATACTGCCGTCGCTGTTGATTATCCAAGAGAAGAGTTATATGAAAGAATAAACCGCCGTGTTGATCAAATGTTTGAAGGTGGGCTAATTGAAGAAATTAAGCATTTGATAAGTAAAGGTTTACGTTGTGAAAACCAATGTATGCAGGCGATAGGCTATAAAGAGGTGCTTGAATGTATAAAAAATGGCGATAATGAAAGTACTATGCGTGAAATAATCAAGCAAAATACGCGCCGTTATGCAAAAAGACAGATTACTTTTTTCAAAAAGTTGGACAATATTATTTGGTTGAAACCGTCCGAAGCTACGGTCGGAACGGTGCTGGGGTTATTGAATGAATAAGTTTATTACGGAATGTGAAAACCGCCTACAAGATAAATATAGGTTAATAGACGAAAACGCGTATTTTAATCAGGTTAAGGTTCTTAACGCTTTTAAAAATCAAAGAATTTCTTTAAGGCACTTTAACGGTACTACGGGGTACGGCTATGACGACGAAGGCAGAGACGGGCTCGGGAAGCTTTATGCAGAGGCGTTCGGCGCTGAATGCGGAATAGTTTCGCCGCATATTCTGTCGGGCACACACGCTTTGACGGTTGCGCTGTTCGGGCTGCTGCGACCTAAGGATACTTTACTTTGTATAAGCGGTATGCCTTACGACACGCTCCGTCCGGTTATTTTCGGCGAAGGCAACGGTTCGCTTAAAGATTACGGTATAAATTTCGATTGCTGTGATTTAACTGACGGCGATTTCGATTACGCCACCGTTAAGTCTAAGATTGACGCAAGCGTTAAAATAGTATATATTCAGCGCTCGAGAGGGTACGAGTTGCGCGATGCGTTTTCTTGCGCGCAGATTGAAAAGATGTGCCTGTTTTTACGCGAAGAAGGCTTTAACGGATGTATATTCGTTGACAACTGCTACGGCGAGTTTGTAGAAACGCGCGAGCCGACGGAAGTCGGCGCCGACGTAATAGTCGGGTCGCTTATTAAAAATGCCGGCGGCGGATTGGCCCAGAACGGTGGCTATATCTGCGGTAAAGCAAAGTACATCAATTTAATAGGCAACAGGCTTACGACTCCGTCAACGGGGCTTGAGGTGGGGGCGTACCCGCTCGGTTATCAATACCTGTATCAGGGGCTGTTTCTTGCTCCCCATACGGTTGCACAGGCGCTTAAATGCAGCATATTGATAGGATACGCCATGTCTCAGTTGGGATATAAAAATTATCCTTCGCTTGATAAAACTCCTTATGATATAACCCGTGCAATTAAATTTGACAGTGCGGATAAAATGATTGAATTTATAAGGGAAATTCAATATGCGTCGCCTATCGATAGTTTTGTTACCTGCGAGGCGTGGGATATGCCCGGTTATGATGAAAAGATAATTATGGCAGCAGGTACATTTGTTTCTGGTTCTTCGGTGGAACTTTCTGCCGACGGACCTATAAAACCGCCGTATATAGCATATTTTCAAGGCGGACTGACTTACGAACACGGCAAATACGCCCTTGAAAGAATTCTTAATAAGTTAAGATAAAATTCAATTGCGCAAAAGTAAGATAATTAAAATCGGAGTTGTTATGAGAAAAAGTCAGAAACTGCACGCATTAAGCTGGAAAGGGGTAATTCTGTCTATTATAGTACTTGCTGTATTCGGATTTATCGGTGCGAAGGCTACCATAGACTATATATATTGTA
>CAJTQE010000114.1 GCA_910578655.1 uncultured Christensenella sp. | reverse complement strand
GGAGCGCAGCGCCGCCTCGTATCAAGACAAGCACACGCCACGATCTCAAAGTGGAAAATTTAGCCTATCGTTTTTGCTGTTTTTAGACTTACTTTATGCACAAGTTATGTACCAATTAAAAAACTCTTTTATATAATTCCAAGTGTTATTTCCTTGCACTGCGTATATGCAGCAAAATTCAATTAGAAGTATAGCAAAATATATTGAAATGCCGACAAGTACATATTTTAATATTTTTAATGCTGTTTCCTTCATTCGTCTACCTTCGTGCTTTTTTGTTTTGAATTGAATAATATATAATCATTGTTATGCACACGATTAACCCACAGCCTAAAACGCCGGATAGGACAAGCAAAGCGATCCTCCACGGTTCCATTTTGTTGTTATCGCCGTAGATACTTTGCGGGTTGTCCGAAGCACTGAAAATAAAATAGAAATCGTCGTGTACATTATCGACAGTATATAAGTTGTCGGCTTGTTTTTTAACGTCTGCACTACTTTCAATGATATATGGAATGCTGTTATTAAGCTCAATTGTGTAATCAATATTATAGTCGCCCGTTGCGTTTACTTCAGTCATAAAAATTGCAGGTGTAAAGCTGCTATTTTTTTGTACGTCAACAGGCATTGAGTATTCAATAGTGCAAGGAGGCTGCGTGTTGATTTTATAGGCAATTATACGTTGTTGAGTATAACTATCTAAAAAGAAATTGAAAAATTCATAGTTGGTGCCTTTAGTTAATGCTTGCTTTGTAATCGCGTATAAAACTTCTGGTGCGGCAGTCCCAAGGGGTTCAAAATAATCCTCAAATTCATTAAGGTATCTGGCTATGTACTCTTTTACGGTAATGGTTTCTCTTATCGTTTCTGCGTTGCTGGTAAAGTCAGAGCAGTCGCCGTTGATGAGGAATAATTCGTATGGGATATCTGGTGTCGCATTGGTTGTTGTGTATCTTATGTGGTGGTCACTCTGATTAACGATACGATTATGGGGAAGCCTGTAAATGTAGATTTGATTTTCAAGCATTGTAAATTCTATAGTCAGATTTTCGCTGCTTGGTGTAATGGTATAAATCGTACCTTCTATATCGTCAAAGTCCGTTGTATAAAAATTATAGTTAAATTTGTCGGTAAAAACGCTATAAGGTTCGCCATAACAAATTTCACCTTCAATATCAATGTCTATCTGCGGAATATTAAAAACATTAGCTATAAACGGTATGTATAAAGTTACATTTTCGTCTTCTGCGTTTATTGTATATTTAGAGTGTTGCACAGCTTGTCCGTTTTCGTCGATAACATATTTTACGTTACCGTGAATTTCCGCGGTTTGATTTTTGCAATATAGTCCGAAGGCTGGTATTTGAAGTTCAAAGGTCGTTGCGCTTGCCGTAGTAATTGATAACGGGATTGTGAGCGCAAGAAGAATTGAAAAGAATATAGTTGACAGTTTTAATTTATTTTGCATAGGTCAATTAATTCGATAATTTTATTTTTTGATTTTGCGTATTTTATTGTGTACCACGTCCCGCCTTTTTCTATGCCATTAAATGCAGCAATAACAACGCTGCTTTTATCAACCATATAGCGATTACGTTTTAACATACATTCGGGAGTATACTGCTCTGAAATAAGGTTCACGCTGTTGGCACGAGTTAACAAGCTGTTATATCTTAATTTGTCCGGCTCAGACCATTTGAGTGTTTGGTTGCGGCAGGGTATGGCGCATTCCAAAGAAAAGGGATAATTTTCTGTATCGCGCAAGTATAACACAGTTTCTGCAAAATCTAAATCTACTCCTATCGCCATTCCCGAGATAAAATTAGTTACACCGTATTTACGATACGCAAGTATAGTTTTTTCTTTTAGCAGTTCTAAAAAGTTCCTGTGTTTAAGTTCATCAACTCCGTACCTATATGGAAAGCCTTTAGGTCTGTGCCCTGTACAGCAGCAAGTTTGATAATTCATATATTACCTCTAATTACAACTGTTTTAATGTACCTTTACTTCTTTATGCTTACTCTCAATGGTATAAATTGAGTATATATCTGCATTATAACATATTAACGTTGAATAACAATAAATTTTTACCAGAAATAGTAGGCACTTATTGAAAAATACTAACTTACAATGGTTGTAACGGAGGAAATTATGAATAAAAACGTTACGCCAGCAAGGAAGTTTTTAATTGATAGGTTAGGTGTGTTGCGAGCAAGAGCGGGCTTGTCGGCAAGAGAATTGTCTGGACGAATCGGAAAATCAAAAGCGTATATAGCGAAGTTTGAGAACGGGGATTTGGCTATGCCTTCAGAGGTTTTGCTTGATGCAATACAAGTTTGTGGCTCGACACCAGAAGAATTTTTCTTTGAGGAAATTGCAAATTATAAGGAAGTAAAAGAACTATTTGAGATATACAGAATTTTAAGTCCTGAGAATAAGGCAAGAGTTATAGATTTGATGAGGAATTTAAAGTAGTAAAAAAGCCCAGAATCCGTAAGGACTTCGGGCTTTTATTTTAATTGAGATAACTATACGGCGCGATTTCGTTGAAAAATAATGTAATTTATTTTATAATTATATGTGTTGTTTATTAAAAATTTATCAGATTAATTTTGCAGGTAAGTTATTATGAAAAAATGTCCACGCTGTCAACTGAATTATATAGAGGATCATGAAGATTACTGTGATGTTTGCTTGGCGGAAATTGATCAAAATGGTAAGCAGCGATATAATAAGGGCTTAGCTCTCAAGAATGAGGTTCATGAAAAAGAAATTAAAGTACAAATTACCGCCAATCAGGTTTTTCAAGCAGTTCGTTATTTGAGTTATAACTATGGAGAGTACAGTATTTATGATACTGAAAATCAGTTATCGTATCGAAATGTCCTCAATA
>CAJTQE010000113.1 GCA_910578655.1 uncultured Christensenella sp. | reverse complement strand
GCTCTCGTCCTCGGGTTCTTCTTCGGGCTCGGTGTCTTCCGAAGCTTCCAACGGTTCTGTCGGTTCTTCCGTGGCGTCCGCGGGCGGCTCGGCTTCCGTTTCCTCTGCTTCGGGTTCCGCCGTATACGCTTCGATAAAATTACTTATAAGGACTTTTAAATACTCGCCGTTTTTCTCTTCGAACTGTTGAAGCTTCTTTTTTGCCGCAAACTCATTCAAAAGCGCCATATACAGTCTGTCTGGCGTTTCGTCATACGCGTATTCGGATAAAAACCGCGTTATGCGCTCATAGTGTTGTTTTATAAAACGTTTCCGCTTTCGGGACGGGACAAAACCGTCTAACATTATATAGAAATATTCCGTTGCTAAGTCAGGTTCACCTGTCAGAAATTCCTTTTGTCGCTCGATTTCCGCCGCCTGCGCCGCAGACTCCATTGACGCTTCTATCTTGGCTTGCTCAAAACACTGCTTGGCTATTTCATTGGGTTCATATTGGCGACGCGGAAACCGCCGCACTAATATCATGTCAGGATTTAATAATCTGCGTTTTTCTGCCGACGTCCAACGCCGTATCTCTTGCGTCATTGCTCTGCGTTCTTTTATCTCTTCGCTTTGCGCCCTGTACGCCCTTGTTATTTCCTTCCACATTACGCTTTTTAATACGGGGTCTTTTATAAAATCTTTATTTTCGTGCATTTCTCCGCATACGCGATACAATTCATTATTCAGCGCTTCAAGCTCCTGAAACGTTAAACTGACCGCATAGCCTGTTGTTATTTCTTCTACTTCTTCAATTTCTTTCTTTCGGTTCTTTCTGCACATTATGCTTTTATCCTCAAACTGAAATCTTGACCCTCGGGCGGTATGAATTCCTTTTCGCAACTCGTGCTATTGTAGAAATCAAATATATTGCCCTCATACTCGTATGTAGTTTCCTTATATCCTTCGCCGCTGGATAAATAATATTCGTATTCTCGTATCTCGCTGAACTCACGGCAATGCCACGTTGTTTTTACCGTATCGCCATACTCGTCTTTGATGTGCTCCATGTACTGCACTTCGATTATTAAATGCGCTATGCCTCTGATATTCAAATCTATTCGTCCGCCGCGTTGCGCGTCAAGTACGAAATCCATTCCGAAATGCCGACCTTCCTCAAACAATTTGCTTTGATATATCGGCATATTGCTTGCGCGGCTATCCCAGACGTTTTGTACTTCACTTAAATGGACCTTTGCAAGGGGTAATAAAAACTCTGTATCCGGCGGCGCGCTTTCATCGGGAACGCCAACCTTTTCCGGATTGATATCGTACGGCTTAAACCATTTTTTATAGCCTGTATGTATTTTTACTTCAAAACTGGAATATATCGGAACTTGCGTCGGTATACTGAGTTTACGTTTTCGCGTGCGGTTCCAATGTTCTATTTTATTGATTGCATTTCTAAGCAACCAATGCCGTTGCTGCTCGTATTCCCGCAATAAAAACAACATATTCAGCGCTGTTTTTCCGACCCCCGTATCACCGACTATTAATGTTATCATTTCTTATTTTCTGATTTATCATTTACTGCACCCGCTAATACGCTATAGGCTTAGGCGGATTTAATGATTTATATAACTGACGTTGCCGGCGCTTTGCCGCTATGTTTTCCGAAAGTTTTTTAATCGCTTTAAACGGAATACAAATAACCTTCCAAAGAAATTGCCCTGCCCGCTTTAAAACTTGCAAAATTACCGCAAGTATTTTCTTTGCAACAGGAAAGAATATAGCGAGTATCGCTATGACGATTATCGCAAGCACACCGAATATAATCAGCCAGCCCCACCACGGCACTTTTGCAAGCGCTTCGAGCACGTCTTTAAGCCAATCCGTTACCACGTTGCCCTTGTCGTCCAAAGGTCTATCCGAACCGGAAACAATATTAGAAACCGCGCCCAAATTATAGTGCTTGCCATCGACTTCAAATTCAAGACGGAGTACTGCAATCTCTTTAACACGCGTGCCGGACGTTTCGCCGAAGAGCAGTTCAAACCCGTTATAAAACGTACCGAACACGCCGCCGAATACCGCCACATACGCGTTGTCCGCGCCGAGCGGCACCGTGTAATCTGTTTCAAGAAAATTAATTATCCATGTCCGCGCTTTTAAGTCCGATTTTAATTGCTCATCTTCTATATCGAGGTCCGAAATAAAATCCGTTGTCCGAGAAATTCTGTCCCATTTGTACTTGCTGGCAAACAGCCCGTTAACGTCGTTGCCTGCTTTCTCGTCGTGGTTTACGCGTTTATACAACCGCTCAGACAGTTCGCTTTCCTTTGTGCCGCCAAGCAGCGTTTTTTTATAGTCTTGCGTCCTATACGTTACGTCCGCCGATATTAAGCGCGTTATGTCATAATTAGTGTTAAATGCGATAAAATGCACGTCGCAACTTTTATAGTTAGTCCAACTAACACCTTTACTGCGCCGCACAAAGCCCGGGAACGGATTATAGATTTCCACGACTTCCGTCTGCTTCAACGTGTAAGATATTTCCCCCTGCACAGTTGAGGCAGTCCATAACTTACCGACTGCATAGGCAACCTCTTTTGTTATGACGCCTGTATTACCGTCTATCTGCCTATCGTATTTGCGCCAGATTGTCGCAACGTTGTAATATCTAAGCGCGTCCTCTTCGATTTCAAAATCAACCACGCGGTACTTGTAAAATACGTCGTCGGACGAAAGCAATTGAAGAGAATAAACCCTTGGCGAGTAACTGTCGTTTATCGCTTTGGATATACTGATTGAACTTGCCTCAATACGCCCGTATGGCTGATATGTATATATCAAAAGTTCGGTGCGCGTGCTCTCCGCTATCTGGATAATTTCTATCTTGTATTCCTTGCCGCCGACGGGGTAATCTTCCGCTTTGAAATTCGGGTCTTGTTGAAGGTCCACCAGCGGCGAAGAGTACGCCGACGCGGCGGAAGCGATTTCTGTCGCCCCGCCGCGATTTATAGTTATTAATAGCCCGAATATTGAAAGTATTATTGCGGCTATTGCGTATAATCTTTTAAACCGTGTCATTGCTTAATACCTTCTGCCGTTCCGGCTGTTCCTGTTGCGGCGCGCATACGCTTGCTCTAACGCTTTGTTATAACACACTCTGCCGATAAGCCCGATAATCACCGACAAGCCCGCGCCCACCGCAAAGAATATCCAAGGATAGTTTTTAACGAAGTG
>CAJTQE010000112.1 GCA_910578655.1 uncultured Christensenella sp. | reverse complement strand
TATCAAGATCTACACCATCTTCCGTCTCGATAAAAACTGTAAGAGCATTCTCTTTTTTATCGTGCTCTATATCAACTATTTCGATATTCATCGAGTCAGCTATCGGCTTAATCGCCGAATTAATTTCTTCAATCGATTTAAACTGCATAACTCCCCTTTTATATGACTATTGAGTGCCTTAGGAAGGCACTCAATCTCAATTATCGATTAAGGTTATCCTAATACTAACATATCCGCACAAAAAAATCAAGCTTTATTGCAGTTTTGGCAAAGATTTTTTTATTTTTATTAGTTCTAAAAATATTTTTGCAGTAACATAAGCATCATCTATCGCCCTGTGATGATTAAAAGATATTTTAAAATGGTCTGCAATCGTATTCAATTTATAATTAGACAAAAACAACAACTCCTGGGCAAGCGGAATAGTATCCATTATTTTTCTATCGAGCATATACCCAAGACGACCGCAATAATAGTCAACAAACTTGAAATCAAAGTTAGCCACATTGTGTCCGACGAGAATATTACCTTGACAGAATTTAAAAAAATCAGGCATTACCTCCTCATAAGTCGGCGCATCTTTAACCATCTCGTCAGTTATACCTGTAAGGTTAACAATCTCTTCTGAAAGTTTTCTTTGCGGATTAATAAATGTTGAAAAGCTTTCCTTTATAACGCCGTCAACAATTTTATATGCACCGATTTCTATTATCGCATCCATATTGCCATTCACGGGCGTTGAATTGAGTCCGGTCGTTTCCAGATCAAAAACAACAAAAGTATTGCCTCTAAGACATTGCGGAACAGTGACCGCAGTAAACATATCCGTTTGCTCAATATCACTGAACGGTTGCGGGCGGACAACCGAATAAAACTTAGGCACCGGTTTCGACGGACGCTTTTCGGGAACAAAATGTTCGGGCACGGTCCCTAAATCAATTAAGTTTGCAGTATATCTTATAGAACCGTTAAAAAGTTCGGATTTACCTGTGCAAACTATACTGTCGCCCACTTTCAATGTTTTAATTTTTTCAATGCTTTTAAGTCGAGGAAAGTATGTAACTCTAAGCGACGCCGTTCCGTCGTTTAAAGTATAATTAAAATAAGTCTTTTCCAGATTTTTACTGTTAGTATAGCTTCTTTCGCGTATATCTGTTATTGTTCCGCAAACAACAACGTTTTCACCTTCAAAGTTTAAGTCGCTTATATAGACGGCTGTCTTTCTCTTTTCTGTTCCTTCCAAACAGTTAAAACTTGCAATATCAAAATAACGTGTAGGCATTTCAAACTCAATATTTTCGAATTCTTCCTCTATTTCTATTTCTATCGCGTTCTTGCTTTCAATACATTTCCCGAAAAACTCACCGCAAAAATTGCGTTTAAGCTGATTTGCAATACCGTCGCAAACCTCATCTCCACCGACACCGCTCATTACGCTTAAAGCAAATTCAAACCCATTCTTCGTTTTTAAAACGGTTATATCGCCTTCGGACAATGTTACGGATAATGCTTTAAAATCATTTTTAATAACTTCGAAAATTTTTTGTTTAATCATTGCTGCGTCCGGCGAAAGTTTATTTACTTCCACTTTGCAATTAAATTTTGAAGGAATAAATTTTCTTATAATCTTAAAAACTTTTTCTCTCTCATCATTTTGAAACGCTTTGTCGGTTATTACTCTAACCTCAACTGTTTCTGTTTGTCTGTCGAGTACGACTGATTTAATTATTGCGTCACTAAAATTATCAAGCAAACGAATTTCATTCAAACAATTATCAGTCATATATAATATTGTTAATCTCCCTTATAAATTCTTCTTCTGCGCAGTCACTGCTAACCCGTCGCATTATTTCGCCGTTTTTAAAAATTACGCAATAATCTTCCGCACCTGCAATACCTAAGTCGCACTCTTTGGCTTCTCCCGGCCCGTTTACCACACAGCCCATTACCGCAATTTTTAGCGGCTTTGAAAAACCCTCAACATAATCCGATACCCTCCTTGCAAACTGCATAGAGTTCCATCGACATCGGCCGCAAGTAGGACAGGAAACTACATCGACAAAATTTTTATCAAGACCAACCGCACGTAAAATACGTTTTGCGGCATAAATTTCCTTAACAGGCTCATCTGTAATTGAAACGCGCATGGTGTCTCCAATTCCGTTTAAGAGCAACGCGCCGAGCGCGGCAGCAGATTTTACTACCGCCATTTGCTCTGTCCCAGCTTCGGTAACACCGATATGCAGAGGATAATTCACCCTGTCCGAGAGCAAAGTATAAGCTTTTACCGTAGTAGGAACATCGGAAGCTTTTACGGAAATTACTATATCACTGACACCGTATTTTTCAAGTAATGCAACGCTTTTAAGTGCACTTTCCACCAAAGCGGTTGCACCTCGACCGTAGGTTTTTAAAAACTCTTTTTCTATACTCCCCGTGTTGGAACCCACTCGCACGGATATTTTATGCGCCTTTATGCAGTCCGCAACCGCCTTTACTCCCGTTTCCGCACCGATGTTGCCGGGATTAATACGAACCTTGTCGCAACCGTTTTCTATTGCAGAAATCGCGAGTTTATGCGAAAAATGAATATCGGCAACAAGAGGTATACTTATTGAATTCTTAATTTTTTTAATAGCAATAGCGTCCTCTTCATCGAGAACAGAAACACGAATAATATCGCAACCGGCCTTTTCAAGACCGTGAATTTGATTTATTACTTCTTCTGTCGAGGAAGTTTTATAGGTACACATTGACTGTAATTTGACCCTTTCCCCACCGCCGACTGTTACATTTCCGACATTGACTTTTTTTGTAGTTTTCATACCCCACAATAATGCAGACAGTGTTGCCACTGCCTGAATTATCCTTATTTTTTATTTGCCATCATTTTTTGAAGTTCTTCCAAAAAGCTTGAAATGTCCTTAAATGAACGGTAAACGCTTGCATACCTTACATACGCAACTTCGTCATGCTTTTTCAGTTCATCCATAACAAGTTCGCCTATAGATTTAGATGAAATTTCCTGCTCCATAGTATTATAGACCTGTTTGGTAACAGCACTGACAATTTCGTCAATAACATTCATTGACACGGGACGTTTTTCACACGCTTTTATTATACCTGTTTTGATTTTTTGCGCGTCAAAAGTTTGCCGCGCCCCGTTGGATTTAATAACGAGTACCGGCGTATCTTCAATGGTTTCATAAGTTGTAAATCTTTTGCAGCAACTGAAACATTCCCGTCTGCGCCTTATTGTCCTGCCTTCATCTGCAGAACGGCTGTCAATTACTTTACTGTCTTCGTACCCGCAGTAAATACAT
>CAJTQE010000111.1 GCA_910578655.1 uncultured Christensenella sp. | reverse complement strand
TAAAAAAGGCGGCGGCAAAGCTTAAATTTGCTGCCCAGCCTTTTTGTTTTGCCGAATACGTTCTTACAAAGCGCGGTGATAAATACACCGTCATAAATGCAACCGAGTGCGAAGTTTTTTACGATTTGCGTACCGATATAGAAAAATTTTACGCTGCAAGTGCGGCGGTGGAGGCGGCGGATGCGCTCACTTACGAGGGCGATGAATTCCGCGGAATTTTTTATTCGCTTGTGGAAACGCTTTCAAAGATAAGCGTCGGCGACGAAAAATTTCACCTTATAAGTTTTCTTCTAAACGCGTTAAAGCAGTCGGGCTACGCCATTAATGCCGAAAACTGCTTTGAGTGCGGCGCACCGTTGATAAACGCCGATAAACTTCGGTTTGATTTAAGCGCGGGCTCGTTTACCTGCGGAGCTTGCGGCAGCGGAGTAGGGGCAAGCAGGGTGACTTATAACGTCTTGCGTAAAGCCTGCGGCAAAAGCTTTGACGGGGCTTTTATAACGCCCGACGGCGAAAAACGCGCTTTGCGCCTTATCCGTGAATTTGTCTCATATAAACTGAACATAGCTTTCAAAAGTTTATCTGAATACATAAGAATTATATAATTCCCGTTTTGTATAGTTGCTTTTGCTGTAATTTGGTGCTATAATCATAAAAAAAGCTAAAGAAAATGAAAGAAAAGTTGCAATCCTTAAAAAACAGCGCGTTTATAAACGGGCTTAAATATTTTTTCAGCTCTCCGTATTATCCGTTTTCGTGTGCGGCGATTGGCTTAATATGTTATTATACCGGTCTTGATTCGGTATTTTTATGTTATCTCGGTATAACGGCAACGCTTATAATTTTATTGCTTGAAGATATAACGCCTATCATAAATTTTTTGCTGTATATAAGGGTTTGCCTGTCTGTGCAAAACAACCCTGAATACAACAACATACCTTTCGGACAGTGGGGGATGTTGGTTCCTGCTATAATAGTCGGTGTTTTCGTAATTACCGCTTTGGTGTATAGGGTGGTAAATAATTTCAGGTTTAAACAATTCAAGCCTACGCCTATGCTGTACGGAATGGCGGCGTTTTCTGCCGTAATATTTCTCGGCGGACTGGGCGCCGAAAACTACCGTTTTCAAAACCTTATGTTTGGCGCGTTTATGTTTCTTGCCCTCGTTGTAATTTACGCGGTGGTTAAGGACAATATAAAATGCAGCGAAAAAACCTTCACTCAAATAGCCTTTGCGCTTTTTGCGTTCAGCGTTCTTCTTGTGGTCGAACTTGCCGTCAACTATCTTACGGTCGACAATATAATTATCAACGGCGAAATAAACAGGAGCGCAATCAGGTTCGGGTGGGGGCCGTACACGTCGTACGGAGTACTTGCCGTTATGACAATTCCTGCAATAACTTACCTTGCAGGCAAATTGAAATACGGCTTTCCGCTTACGCTTTACGCGGCGGTTGTTGCTGCGGCAACAATTTTAAGCTGTGCAAGGCAGGGTATAGCCGCTTTGATAGTAATTTATCCCTTAGCTTTGCTGCTTCAAATCGTAAAGGGTAAAAATAAAATCGCAAACGGCTGTTTGATGGGCGTGATTTTAGTTATTTGCTTAGTATTTTTCGGTATGTATTTTGATTCTATAATCGGCTTCATAAAGAAACTTTTTGAAAACGTTATTGTAAACGGCGAGTTTGACGGAAGCGGAAGAAAAATTCTTTGGAATCAAGCCATCATCAATTTTAAAAAATATCCCGTTTTCGGTATAGGTTTTTATACGGATACTATTTACGATTATACTAATTTCCGTTTTCTGCCTTACGTTTACCACAATACTATTTTGCAGATGCTCGGTGCGTGCGGAATAATCGGTTTGATTGCTTACGCTGTACATAGATTGCAAACGGTGCTGTGTTATTGCAAAAATGTAACGGTCGAACGCTCTTTTATAGTGCTTGCGGCAATGAGCATACTCATAACCAGCCTTTTAGACGTTCATTTGTTCGGAATATGGCTGACAATGGTTTACGGCTTTTTTGTAGCTGTATTGGAAAAAAGCGTAAATTCGCCCTACGGCATTAAAGTGTTTCAGCGCAATAAAAAAGTTTAAAATATGTCAAAAGCGCCGTGCGGAAAGCTTTCCGCACGGCGTTTTCGTTATGTTGTTTTTAAGACCCGAATTCCAAAAGTAACGTAAGAAGTAAAGTTGCAAATAATAAAACTCCCACTGCAAAAATTAAGACTTTAAAAAACTTTTCGCGTCTTGGCGACTCCTGAAACAAATGCGTTTTTGCGTAAACAGGTTCATAATAAATATTATCAAAATTAAACCTTACTTCGCTTTTATCGCCTTTCTCCGTATACCAACCTAACAGCGTTTTATACGGATGCCCTTTTTTGTCTATAAAAATAGTATAAATAGGGTAGTTCGGCGTCTTATAATCGCAGTGCGAACGGTCGTGCTCATAGCAAAACTCTCTGTACTTATAACAATACCGGTTTTCTATGCGCAACGCGTCTTTGCTGACAAAAATATTGTCAGCGCTAAGGTTGCATATTTGTTTATACAAATACGGATTATAGCAATATAAAAAGTCAAGCTTATCGTCCTTTATATATTTATCAATCTCTGCTTTAATTATTTTTCTTTTGTCGTTCATTGTTTTAACCTGCCACAAAAAACTTGATGCAGAAAATTCTGCAAGTTAAGTAATAATTAAGAAAATTCCGTAATATTGTATTTATGATAGCAAGGGTAGAATTCAAAACGATATTAGCGGAATTTTTGAATGAAAATAATTTAACACAAAGTGACTTTGCTAATATTATCGGTGTTGACCATCAACTTGTAGGCGACTGGCTAAAAGGTAGAGCCAAGCCCGGCTATGATAGTTTGTACGCAATGGCAAAAGCATTCGATGTTACCGCTGATTACTTTTTAGGTTTAAAAGACGAATATTAAAATTTTCTTAAAGCAATTATATTGCAGAAAATTCTGCAAGTCAAGTAATATTGCGGAAAATTCTGTAATATTGCTTATAGAATGGAAACAGAGTTGGAATTTAAAACTTTATTAGCGGAGTTTTTGATAGAAAACGGAATATCGCAAAGCGAGTTTGCAAGAAAGATAGGTGTTAAGCACGGTTTGGTAAACGACTGGTTAAGGGGTAAGGCTAAGCCTGGTTTTGATAGTTTGCGTGCAATGGTAAAAGCATTTAATGTACCCGCTGAATATTTTTTATGTTTAAAAGACGATTATTGTTAACCGACGGCGTGCCCGTCGGTATTTTTTTGGCGATTATAAATAATTTGAAATAATGCGCTCAAACACTTGCTAAAATTTGGCTTTTATATTAAAATAATATAGTTAATAAATATTTAATTCTTGGAGGAATTAT
>CAJTQE010000110.1 GCA_910578655.1 uncultured Christensenella sp. | reverse complement strand
GCGTGGTGATAATAATTGCGGCTGTTGCAAGCGGACTGGTTTCTTCTTATTTAAACGCTTATGAATATAACGGCTTTAAACTGCCCGATTACGCTTTGGACAGACCGCCGAACTATGCGTTTACGCAGGTGTGCCCTCTGCCCGTTGAGTTGCCGCTCGTGCCCTTGCAGATTTGGAACTGCACGCTGAATCTGTTCTATCTGATACTTTTATACGTGGCTTACGTTTGCCTTTTCTGGGCTTTTACCGCGGCGTATTACTTGTTTTTACTCATCCGCAAAAAGACGCTCGCAGCTATTTTGAAAAAACGCGCCGCGGCGGAAATTCCGCTTGCGGCAATCGGCGGCAGAGCAAGCGGCGAAACTGCCGTAAGCCGGGACGCCGAGGCGGAAATCGCCGCGGAAGACAATGCGGAAAAGAGCGAAGACCCCGTGGAATAAATTACTTAAAAATATAATTACCCCCGACATATGTCGGGGGTAATGTTGTTTTTGAAAGTCCTTTGCGAAACTCGGAACGACAAGCCGTTTAAAAGACCGTTTAAGCGGCAGATACGTGTTTTGAAGTTTCCTTGTTGGTTATATGGTTATGAGCATACGTTTTAACCGAGTTTGCAATATTGTGCATATGGTCGCCTATGCGTTCCATATTTACGGCAAGCTGTAAAAATATCGCTCCCGTTTCAGGCGAGCAAGCGCCTTCATTCATTCTCCTTAAATGCGAACGCTGCATTACTCTGTTCATACGGTCGGTTTCGTTTTCTTCATACTCGACTTCACGCATACGGCTTAAATCGCTGTATCTGAAAACTTCGCTGACGTGTTTGTAGAGATTGGTTATATGCAAGTCCATTTCGAGAATTTCTTCTTTGGCGTGTTCGGAAAAGCTTAAATTCTGCTCTTTCGCTTTTTCCGCGTATTCCATTATATTTTCTGCGTAGTCGCCTATTCGCTCCAAATCGGAAGAAACGCGGAAGAAAGAGCTTATTTTCTTTTCGTCGGTTTCCGATACTTCCTGCAACGAAAGCTGAATTAAATAATTGACAGTTTGCTTATTGAGAGTATCTATACCTTTTTCCGTGCGGTCGAATTCGTCCTTTTTCGACGTGTCGGCGCAAAGCAGCATATCAAGCGAAAGCTTGTAGTTGGAAAAAGCCTGTTCGCTCATTATCATAAGCTGTTTTCTTACCTGAGCTACCGCAATTGCAGGCGTCTTTAAAAGACGCTCGTCCAACAGTTCGCCCTCTTCCTTTTGGGCGTTGGGCTTTTCGCGCACTATAAGACAGGAAAGTTTGACAAGATATTTTATAAACGGCAACAGCAGCGCGGTGGTTATGAGATTGAACACCATATGAAACAGCGCAATTTGCCATTCCGTATCCGCGATGAAACCGCTGAAAAAGTTTGCGATAGCCTTTCCAGCAAATGCAACGGGGAACATAAACGCAACAGAGCCGGCAACGTTAAACAAAAGATGAATTACAGCCGCGCGCTTTGCGTTTGCAGTTGCCCCCATTGACGAGAGAACTGACGTAAAGCAAGTGCCCACGTTCGTTCCCAAAATTATACACATTGCCATCTGCAATGAAATGAGATTGGAGCTTGCAAGCGATATTACTATCGCGGTCAACGCGCCCGACGACTGCATTACCGCAGTAAGCAGCGCACCGAGCAGAAACAGAACGATTACTTCCCAAGTAAGCGTACCCTTTCCGTTGCCGAGACTGCGAAACATCGCCTCTTTCGGAATTGACAAGGTCGGAAACCGCCCCCGACATTACGTTAAGACCTATAAATATAAGCCCCAGCCCCTCCAAAATCCAACCTGTCTGTTTAAGCCTTTCGCTTTTGCAGGCTATCGTAAGCACAAGACCTATAAACGAAACGAGGGCAAATATACCGGCAATGGAAAGCTGTGCGCCGTCGGTTGTCGAAAGCGCCATTATGAACGCCGAAACCGTCGTACCTATATTCGCACCCATTATCACCGATGCTGCCTGCGTAAGAGTCATAAGCCCGACGTTGACAAAACCGACAATCATAACCGTCGTCGCGGAAGAGCTGTTGACAAGTGCGGTTACAGCCGCACCCGTCCCGACGCCGGCAAAGCGGTTTACGGTTGCCTTGCCCATTAGTTTTCTTATAGATTGACCTGCCGCTTTCTCGATATTGTGACCCATCATATTCATTCCTATCATAAATACGGTCACTCCGCCGAGCACGAAAAAGAGGCTGTTAAATACAGTGAGAACGTCTCCTGCCGACATTGCAAGCAGGTAATTTGGCATAAAATTCTCTCCGGACAATTATTCAGTTAAATTTTAGCAACTTTTTGATATGCTGTCAAACAAATCGTTTGCAAATATACGCATTTTATTTTAGAATATAATCAGCGGCGTTGCATTGCATTAAAGAGGTAATTATGTTTAATATTGTTTTGGTTGAACCCGAAATTCCGCAGAATACGGGCAATATAGTCAGAACCTGCCACGCGACGGGTTGTGCACTGCACCTCGTCCGCCCGTTGGGATTTGAAATAAGCGACAGGCATTTAAAGCGCGCCGGACTCGATTACTGGGACGAAGTTGAGATTACTTATTACGACAGCTTCGAAGAACTTGCAAAAGCTTTCCCCTCCGGCCGATTTTGGTACTTTACGACCAAGGGACTTAACCGACACAGCGACGTAAAGTTTGAAAAAGGCGATTTTTTGGTGTTCGGCAAGGAAACCAAAGGTTTGCCCGAAGAGCTGCTTATTAAAAATAAGAGTAACTGCCTGCGCATACCTATGATAGGCGAAACGCGAAGTTTAAACCTTTCAAACTCGGTTGCCGTTGCCGTCTACGAGGGACTCAGGCAGAATAACTTTGAGGGCTTCAGAACCGAAGGTCAGCTGCATAATTCCAAGTGGCAATAAATACTTTACTTTTTTTATTAATTATTTTATAATATGGATAAAATTAAAATAGCCGTTGCAACCGGCAACGCACACAAGTTACAGGAAATTGCACAAATACTGACCGGATTCACGCTGGTTTCAATGCGCGAACTCGGCTTTGTCGGCGACGTTGAAGAAAACGGTTCAACTTTCAGGGAAAATGCGTTTATAAAGGCGGATACTATCTGTAAAAAGTTTTCTATGCCTGCGCTTGCGGACGATTCGGGGCTGTGCGTGGACGCTTTGAACGGTGCGCCCGGCGTTTACTCGGCGAGGTATTCCGGCAGCGGAGACGCTGAAAACAGACGGCTTCTGTTAAAAAATTTACAGGGCGAACATAACCGCACGGCAAGGTTTAAAAGCGTTGTCTGCCTGAGATTCCCCGACGGAAGAACCGTTTACGGCGAAGGCTGCTGCGAGGGACGGATACTGGGCGGAGAGGTCGGCGACAACGGCTTCGGATACGACCCGATATTCTT
>CAJTQE010000109.1 GCA_910578655.1 uncultured Christensenella sp. | reverse complement strand
GTATTCAAGCGCAGCATGCATGTCGCCGTTGCAGTGAGCGTCTGGTATTCGCTGCACTGCCCGAGCCGTTGCTTCCCCGAGGGCGATCGCGGCGTTAATTCCTTTGATAGCGATGAGCTCGTTTTTCTGGCGAGCTTCTTCGCGCTGTGCTTCAAGTTCCTCTCGTTTCGCTTCCTTTGCGGCCTGCTCAGCATCGCGGACCGAGATTTTGCGCTGTAAACGCCAGAAGAAGAATCCGACGGCGGCGCTGATAATAACATAGTTTTTATTGTAATACGCAATAATCTCGTACTTCGAGCGTCCGACTTCTTCAATTATTTTTTTGTCTATAAGCAGTTTCTTCGCCGCCGAAAGCGTTGAAGGATACATGCCGAATCTGTCCTGCATATACTTATACGTTATTTCCGCAAAGCCGCCGAACATTTTATTCATTGTATGGATTACAGCAAGAAAAAATCCGCAGCTCAATGGAAGCCCCGTATAAACGGTAGCTTTACTGCCCTTCGGCGGCTTGCCCGCAAACGCTATCGGAAACTCGATATACGTTGATTCTGCGGGTAAATTAAGTTGTCGCCATTCCTTATTTTCTTGCATTATCAGTCCTTGTTATTTGCGTTCTGCGCGGGCTTCAATTTCCTCGTTCATTTCGGGATTAACAAACTTTGTAAGTCCGCCTTTAAATCTGAGCGGTATTTTATCAAGCCCGCCGTGCCGGTTCTTGGCGATTGTCAGATACGCCGTTCCTTTAACGATTTGCTTTTGCTGTAACTCGTCATCGCTAAGCCCGACGTCGGGTCGGTCGATAAACATTACTAAATCTGCGTCCTGCTCGATTGCGCCCGATTCTCTCAAATCGTAAAGCTGCGGTGATTTTTTCTCGCCTTTATCCGGGCGCCTTAACTGCGATAATGCAAGCACCGGAACGTCAAGCTCTTTCGCCATGCACTTTAAATCGCGCGTTATCGAAGCAACTTCCTGCACTCGGTTCTCTGACTTCTGACTGTCAGACGCGTGCATTAACTGTAAATAGTCTATCATTATCAAATCAAGCTTCCCGCCGTGCTTTGCCTTTATTCTGCGGCACTTGGAAAGTATTTCCGCCGGCGTTACGTTGGGCGAATCGGTTATCTCTATATCGTGCTTTCTTATCATTTCCGACGCTTTAATTATGCGCCTGAACTCGCCTATACTTGTTTTTCCCGATAGGACCGTAGCCATATCAACGCCGGATACGCCGCATAACAATCTCTGTAAAATTTCCTCTTCCGACATTTCCAAAGAAAACACCGCGCAGACCTTATTATCGTAAAGCGCTGCATGCTCGATTATATTCATTGCAAGCGACGTTTTACCAATACCGGGGCGCGCAGCAAGCACTATCAGGTTTGATTTCTGGAAACCGTTCGTTAGCCTGTCCAAACGCGTAAATCCGGTCATTAAACCGCGGTATGCGTCGCTATTCTGACTGAGCTTCTGAAACTTATCCAAGACGTTATCCAGCCCTACACCGTCGCGGACGTTATGCGTTTCCGAAGCGCTCATTCGTTCCGAAATCCCATAAACTTTCTCTTCCGCAAATCTTATGGTTTCGTCGGCTTCACTGCCTTTGTGCGCAAACTCGGCTATGTCACGCGCCGCGCGTATCATACTGCGGTTTACGCTGTCGCGCTTCACGATTTCATAGTATGTTTTATAGTTCGCCGACGAAGGCGTTACCTGCGCAAGCTCTGTTATGTACGCTATCCCACCCGACTGTTCAAGCGTGCCCGTCTTTTCCAGTTCGTCCGTCACCGTTATTATATCCACGGGCTTACGGTCGGCGTATACGCGCTTAAACGCGCTTATTATGTATTGGTGTGATTCCGCATAGAAATCTTTATCCGTCAACGCACATAGCAGTTCGGATACTATTTCGTTATCCATTAGCATACAGCCTAAAAGCGACTGCTCCGCTTCAAGGTTATACGGCATTCCTTTTGTTTCGTTCATTCGTTTGCTCCGTTATTTAGCGTCAGTGCCAGAAGGTCTGGCTGATAGTTCATATACAGCTTTTCCGTCCGGGACAAGCCCATTTGCGCCGTTGTTTTTTTCTCGGCCGTATACCAGCCTTTTAAATATTTGTTGTAAAGCTCGTTGTCGTATGCACTCAGGCATATCTTGGACTTGCTTTTTAATATCAGCTCCAACAGCTCGACGTGCTGGCTGTTTGTCATTTCGCACTTGTACATTCCGCGCTTTCTAAGTCCTTGCAAATACGGCGGGTCAAGATATAACAGCGTTTGGCCGTCGTTATAGCGCTCTATAAGCGTCAGCGCGTCCACGTTCTCGATTTGCGCCATTTTTAATCGGCCGCATATTTGAAGGACAACTTCTGGCAACGCGCTCCACTGCGCCGCTGTGCGCGGGCTGTTATACGTCTGAGAATTGCGCCAAGTGTTTTTATTGCTGTTGGTTGTTCCAAAGCTTTGATGATGACGGACAAGTGTTCTGCGCGCGCGTTCAAGCTCGTCCGAGGTCGGTTCGTTGCAAGCTTTGTATTCGTCACGCGACCAAGGCGTAAATTCCAGCGCGGCCGCAAGCTCGCCCGGGCGTTCTCTAACAACCTTGAACAGATTGACTATATCGCCGTTTATATCGTTTATTGTTTCGATATATGAAGGCTCTTTGTTAAAGAATACCCCGCCGCTGCCGAAATACGGCTCGCAATAAACCTTATGCGGCGGAAAGTGCTGTATCACCCAGTCGGCTATGCGCCATTTCCCGCCCGGATATTTTAATATCGCCGTTGCTTTCATTGCTTGTAAATCTCTTCGTTGATTCGGAAATTCTCGCCTTCGGCTATAAGCGCACCGGCATTTACAAGCCGTTTACATGCTGAATACAGCGCGCGCTTGTCTGCGTTCAGCGCTTTGGATATTTCGTCATAATCCAGCGCTCGGCTTTCCGCGCCCTGTGTGCGGTTTATGTATTTCAATAACTCGTATTCCGTCTTGCAAAGACGCGTAAACAATTCGTTTGCATTTATTATCCGCATTGTGTTTATACCTCGCTTAATGTGATTTGCTGTGAATCATTTTTTTTTACGCCCTTACAGCCTACCGAGCGGTGTTTTAACGCGCACGCCGGGCAATAGCATATTTTTCCGCCCGAAGCTTTCGCCCAGCCTTTGGCTTTCGCTGCGTCCGGGTGCGGATATTCCCTGACTACGTTTTTACAATCGTCACAACTAAATCTGTATAATTTTTCTATCATAATCTGCCCCCTTTATTCTTTTTATTGTTCTTCGTTTCCGGTTCCCCCGTCTGCGTTCGCCGTTTCGGCGGGTTCGTTCACGGGTTGAGGTATTAATTCCTGCACCGGCTCGCCGCTTTCCGCAACGGCAACCGGCGGCAATTCTATTTGCTCCTGTACCGGTTCTTCCGCAACCTCTTCCGCCGCTTTGTCAGACTGTTCCGGTGTTGCCGCTTGTTTGGCTAACTCCGCGGCTTCGGCTTCTTCAAATTCGCT
>CAJTQE010000108.1:3068-3548 GCA_910578655.1 uncultured Christensenella sp. | reverse complement strand
AAATACATCTCATTAACTAACCTCTTTAATTCTTATTTTAAAGTTTTTATCAACCGTAAAATATATTATTAATCAGCTTATTGTATTAAACGCTGAATTTTAGGCATACTTTTTATATGCTTTTACTATACATCATTTTTATTGTGTATATTGTTGCCGTAAACTTTTACGCCGTGATTCTGCTGAAAACCCAACGCGACGAAAGTTGCGGCGACGAGGGCAAAATGAACAGTGGCGACGGAAAACTCATTTTGACAGCAATTCTCGGTGGAGCTATCGGCATATACGTTACTATGTTTATTTTAAGATATAGACTTAAAAATCTTCTGCTTATGGTGCTTATGCCCGTAATAGCCGTATTAAACGTCTACCTTATTATAACCGCATTCCGTTCCGGTTTTACCTTTTTTATAATATAAACACAATATCTGTACTCTTTAATTATATTATACCACAATATATTGTTAAAAGAAAACTTTT
>CAJTQE010000108.1:933-3026 GCA_910578655.1 uncultured Christensenella sp. | reverse complement strand
TAAGCTGATTACGGTAGCGCATGCCGTCTTCAATACTGCGCGGCGGTAATTCGTCAGGCGTTATATCATACATAATTTTGCCTTTACACAAAACAATAATTCTGTGTGCAAAGGTTACCGCTTCATCAACGTCGTGAGTTACGAATACAACCGTTCTTTTATCGTTTTGCCACATCGATAAAAACAAATCAGCCATTTCTTTTTTCAGCTTTAAATCAAGCGAAGTAAGCGGCTCGTCCATTAAAATTATATCGCTTTCAAAAAGAAAAGCTCGCGCCAACGAAACACGTTGCGCCTGTCCGCCGGATAACTTCGCCGGGTAGCTTTCCGCTTTATCTTCAAGACGGACTTTTTTAAGCATATCGCTTATTTTGTTTTCATCTTTACAAATAAGCTTCAAATTTTCCGTAACCGTGAGATTAGGCACAAGACGAGGCGATTGAAACACGTACGAACATTTCAATTTCGGAACATCTCCTTCAAAAGCAGTTAAACCGGCAATACAATTTAAAAGAGTTGTTTTTCCGCTGCCGCTTTCACCAAGTAAAGCTAAAATTTTACCTTTTTCTATTGTGAGGTGAAAATTTTCGTAAACAGATAATTTTTTATACTTTTTTGATAAATTCTCAATTTTAAACATCGCTTTCTTTTTTGCTCCATTTGAATGTAAACTTTTCTATTATTGAAAAGCAAAAGTCAATTAAAAGCCCTAATAAAATTGCAATTATGGTTAACGCGGCAAGTCGCGGCATATCAACATAAAGACGCGCAGTCTGCATAAGTCCGCCAAGGCTTTTATAAGTGCCTGCAAGCACTTCCGCTGAAATCATAACTTTAATACCAAGTGAAATATTCGCGCCGGTCTGCGACAATACATTCGGCGAAATCAACGGAAGATATATCTTAAACAGTCTTTGACATTTAGCGATTTGATAAACTTGCGCCATTTCTATAACATCCGTATCTATACCGTTTACAGCCGCAAAAAGCTGCGAATAGCTTAACGGAAATAACACAAGAAAAGTTACGACTGTCGGAGCAACCGTCGGGCTCGTCCAAAAGAGTAAGATAAGAATTATTGCAAGCGTAGGCAACGTGCGAAGAACTTCCATAAAAGGTTTGATAAAATAATTAAACCTTTTACAAATAACGCCTATTGCTACAAGCGCAACGGACAGAACAAAAGAAAATGTAAATGCAAGTAAAGTACGCAAAACAGTATAACCAAACGCGACCCAAAAATTTTTAGAAATAAAACACCGCGCAAAACTTTTAAAAGTATCTGAAACCGACGGGACAATATATTCATTTTTTACGGAATAATAAGCAATAAGCCAAACTATCCACATAACGATAAACGCGAAAAACGATAAAAAAATATTAAATTTTCTTTTTGCAAAATATGACTTAATCATTATAGGATTCCAAACAATTTATACCTTTATCCTTTAAAATTAGTTTAAACGTCAAGCCGGGAACCGCAGTAAGATTGACCACCCCCACCGTTTGGCCTTTTAATTTATGCAAATCACCGTTTATATTCTGTTCGCTATTTGCAAGTAAAAATAAATTTCCATGCGTAAGCGTTCCTATTAGATGATACTTCTTTGCATCACCCAGTAGTTTTACTGCAATATTTACGGGCAAAACGCAAATATCTGCTTTAGGGTTAACGCCTCCAACTAATGCTTGAACGGTATTCGGGTTGACGATATTATACTCAACATTTTTTAAAGTGTTTTCAAACATTAATTTGGCGATACCGAGCGCAGGCGCTCCGTCGGGCGCGTAAACAGAAACTTTCTGATTATAATCATTCTCACCGATAGTTTCAAAAAAGAATTCATCCGACGGTATTCCGAAAGCATTTCCACCAACCGCGTTAAGCTTCTGCATAAAATTTAAAATTTCTTTTTTCTCTTCGACTGCGGAAACAAAATCTATTCCGCAATTTCCTATTACTTCTCTTGTTAGATTTTGCAACCTTATCGTAGGCTCTAAACCTGACATCAAATGGTCTTGAACCGCACCGACTATCGTTTCTATTGAAGTTTCGTTCAGCCATTTATCGCTTTCGTATAATGAAGCAGTAA
>CAJTQE010000108.1:0-905 GCA_910578655.1 uncultured Christensenella sp. | reverse complement strand
GACTCAGGAAAGCTGTGCCCAGCAATTCATTCTTCGCTACGACAACTGCTTGAGGATAACCGCTTTCGCCATCGTAAAGCTGCTGCAAATCACCGGCAAAGTTTAAATCTTTTATTGCTTTAACCTTAGTGCTTGCGGCAGGTTCGGGAACGACGTAGTAATCAATATCAGACAAAAGTCCGACACTGTTTACGTCCACAGCTACAAGCTTAACGGTATTAACATCAGTTTCAGTACAGGCTGAAAAACAGTAAACACAGGTTATACACAGACAAATAAAACAGATAAATATTTTTTTCATACTCGATTTTATGGTAACACATAGGCTTTTGAAATGCAAGCATATGCATTATTTTCGCGCAATTCAGCATACTACCGATATGAAAAAGATGGCGACAATTCTAATTACTTTGACGGTTGCAGTCACAGCGTTATCGGGCTGTACTCAGCAAAATACATTTGAGCGCGAACACCCCATAAAGCATGTTCGCATTTACAGCGAACACAACAATTGTCCCGAACCTAAACATCCGCATATCAAGCATAGTGAAACACTTCCTTATTTAAAACACATTAATATTAAATAAAAATCGCCCTGACAGGGCGATTTTTTAATACAAGTCAACTATAATATCAACACATTTATCAATGCCTATTTTTCCGCTATCAAGCGCAATGTTATAATTTTTAGCAATTCCCCATTCAATATCGGTATAATACCTATAATACGATGCACGCCGTTTATCTTTCTCTTTGATGCGCTTTTCAGGCGCGTCACTGCGTTCACCATACAGCGAAACAATTCGTTCGGCACGCTTTTGAGGTTCAGCGTGAATAAACACCTTTAAAAGCTCTGCCTTCTCGCGAAGAATATAATCGGCACAACGCCCAACTATCACGCAGGA
>CAJTQE010000107.1 GCA_910578655.1 uncultured Christensenella sp. | reverse complement strand
CTTTTCCCTTTTCCTTTAAAGTGTCAACAAAGTTTGTTTTGCCGCCTTTAAGCTTATGCAGTTTGTAAAATAAAATAAAATACATAATTATATGAATTATCATTACAATTATATATATGATTTTAAATATTGTTTCTTTTGATATAAACATATTGCCTCCTATTGAGGTGTCCTAAGTGCAACTTTTAAATATTTATTTCCAACAGTTGTTGCAGTTCTTGGGGTTATTATAATCATATATTTTCCCGGAGTTAATGAAAATGAACTGATAAAATCCGGAACAAAATTATACGTTTTAACCGTGTTATTACTATTAATAATGATAACCTCCGTGCCGTCTAAATAACCGTTGTTGTCCTCGTCTAAAAATCTCAGTTGTAGTAAACCCTCCACAACCATATTAACCATAATCGGCGTGTTAAGCTTAGGTTTAATTATAGTAGATTCTGCAGCAACTTTGATACCGCTTTTATTAATATATTTTATAACCGTAGACTCGGGCATATTGTCAAATTCAACAAACCCAAATTCGAACGCATCTGCCTGCCCGTCCTTTACAAATACACTTAAATTTTTATCGATATTATTGGTCATGTGAGCTTTAAGCATGGTTTCAGTATAGCCGACATTTGCGCCGGTGCCTGGTCTATAGCCTAAGGTTGTTATACTCTCTATACCTACTCCGTCGTTACCAGGCTGACCCTGATCGCCTCTCAGATTACCACAAAATTCCCAGTTAGAAGAAACCCACGGTTTCCACGACGTTGACGGATAAAACTCTGTTCCAACATACTTATATAACTTCCCTCTCTCCGTCATATCGCCAGTACAAAGAGCATATTGACCCGGCTTTAACTTTTCGTCTTGGGTGAAGATACTATTAATTCTAAATACATTTCCGTCGGGACCGCTGATGTTATGGATCAGAATAGCGTGTATTGCACCGTCTGTCCCGTTAGTTCCGTCTGTCCCGTTAGTTCCGTCTGTCCCGTTAGTTCCGTCTGTCCCGTTACGAGCTGAAACAGTAATATGTTCTGTGCTTTCGTCGGTTTCAATTGTAATGGGTGTAATAGTATCATTACCGCTTACATATGAAGCTTCTGAATTTATACTAACTATTCCATTACCGTTTTTCCCCGGTGCGCCGTCTTTACCGTCTGTCCCGTTAGTTCCGTTTATACCGGGCGCGCCGGACGGCAAGTCGATTACAGCACTGTCAAGCGTTGTACCGTCTTTAAAAGTAAAAGTAAGAACAGCCGT
Source organism: uncultured Christensenella sp. (assembly GCA_910578655.1). GTDB lineage: Bacteria > Bacillota > Clostridia > Christensenellales > Borkfalkiaceae > Coproplasma. Next base: position 2,400 of record CAJTQE010000107.1, on the reverse strand, counting down.
TGTTGTTGTCGGCTGGGAGATTGTAACGCCCGTTAAAGTGTCATTTTTTAAAGCTTCTTCAACTTTTTGCAACCACTTTAATAACGTGCCTTTTTCGTTAAATACGCTTAAAAGCGTTTTAATATTAAACATATTCGTCTGTTTCCTCCGGGTTATTATCGTTATTATTTATAGAGTTATAATATAGTTCTTCAAGACTTGTATTCAATGAAATTTTAAAAGGCAAGTCATATTCTTTAAACTGCCGTTCTACGTTATCTATTAGGCTGTATATGTGGTCTTCACACAGTCCAACCATCGCATTGACTTCACCCACTTGTACGCGTTCGCGCTTGTTTGTATTCGCGGTCATTGTTGCAAGTTCGTTTAATAAATCGTTGCGAACGCTCGTTCGAAATTCGTATATTTGAGGTACTACAAATTCAGTCAAATTCGGAACGCCTTTCATACAGTCGCCTAACGTTTCGTCAACTACAATAACAGGCTTGCCCGCTTGTCTTTGCTGTATAGCTTGTTCAAGTGATAATCTTGTGTCTTCGTCTTTAACTAAAACATAGTGCGGCGTTTTGCTCGCTTCCAAATTCTGAATAATTGCGCTGTCGCATATTTGCATTGTGTCCGTTGCTTTCTGAATAATCGAAGCAAGTGTAATGTTTCCGGGATAGCCTTGTATTAAGTATGCCCCTATTGGATTCGGCTCATAACTTAATTCGCGCGTATAGCCTTTTCGATTAGGAAATACAAAAGTAACTGTTTTTGCTTGCCAGTAATCATTTAAGCCATACGCATAGGCTTTTGCCCACATATTTATTAATCTATCATATCCAACATAATTTGTAAATACAAGCTGTTGTTTTATGAATCTTTCTTCCAAGTAACCGAATTTAATTGCGGGGTCTGTACACTCAATTTTAATTGCGTTTACAGCTAATGCCGCGTATTTATCAAATTCGTTTGCTGTTGTGAATACGCGGGGCGGGTTTAAATCGCGTATTTTCTTATCGTTACCCGCCCCGACTTTTTTCGGTGATTTATTAACTTGTGCCATATAGCACCGCCTTAACTTTTATATGCGCTTTGCTTCTGCTGTTTTTGCCGTTTCTGCGGGTGCGCTGATAATTCTTGCAAATTCAGCATTGGCTGCTGTCGTACAGTCAAGCTGTGCCGCCTTAAATAACGGGCTTTCGAAATACATTCTTTCAACCGTTAAATATGCTTTTACATACTGACCGGGCTGTTTCGGACTCTGCATATAATCATAGTTACGCGTTGCGCGGTTGAAGCGTTTACGGTCGTAAACAATGATTTTAAACCACTGATTCCTATCAAGGTCGCCGACCGGAACGACGACAAGTTTACCCATAATTTTTGCTTTTTCAAGGTTGAAAATATTTGCAAGCTTTGTAATATCAAGCAAAGCTAAAAGCTTATCCGATACAGCTATTCTTATATCTTCTTCGGGGGTTGCGCTTGCGCCGTCCATAATTGTATAACCTGATGTATCATAGCGAATCTGATTGTACATATCGCGCAAAGCGTACAATACGCCGTCCATATTTGCAGGCGTTCCGCCCAATGTGGTTGCATAGTTAGTAGCGTTTGAATTGAGCAATAAACCGCGTGTAAGTGTGAAATCTTCCGCCCCCTCTCCCTGCGTTAAGCTGTCGACAATATCCGCGGCTACACTGTTTTCCGTTGCGCTACCATTACCCGCAATAATCGCGCGTATATCCATTTCGCGCAATGCAGTTTCCCACTGCGACGTTCCCCAATTCTGAAAATAGCGAATTATTAATTTGGGGTCAACCGGGTTTCCGTCGCAAAAGCATTTGTTTTTATTGAAAACCTGTTTTTCAGCTTTTGCAATTAACGCCTGCTCTATTACGGTTCCGGTTCTCATTTCCTCCTCGCCGTAATAAAATATCGTATCTTCAAGCCTGTTTACGCTCTTAACGCCGCGTATTTCCTGCTGTGCGATTGTTTCAATCGCGGTTAAGGTTTGGTTTTCCGTTACCGGAAAGTTTTCTACTCCTAAGTAATTAGCCATATGTTTTACTCCTTAAAATTCATAATTTCTTTTTTTATTTATTTGTTCGGAAACAGTCTGCATTGATTCGGTTGCTTCGTCAACGCTCTTGTTGCCCGTCAATAACTGTTTAATAACTGCTGTGCGTTCGTCAAGCTCTTTTTTGTGGCTTTCTTTTAACTGTGCGATTTTCTCTTCATACGCCGCTTTTATTTCGTCTATGGCGGCTTTAAAGGTTTCGCTACTTTCGTCAATCTTGTCTTCTTCTGTGCCGGGCGGCGGGGTCTGTGATTCGTCTGCGCCGGGTGGGGTTTGCTTCTCTTCTTCTGTGCCGGGCGGCGGGGTCTGTGATTCGTCTGCGCCGGGTGGGGTTT
>CAJTQE010000106.1 GCA_910578655.1 uncultured Christensenella sp. | reverse complement strand
ATTTCCTCAACTGTTGTAGTTGCAAAACATTTTGTAATTTTGTGCGTCATTCCATCGCTGCCGATATATTCTTCGCCTCGAAAAACACAACCGATAAGCTTGTCCTGTAGGTTTTCAAAAAATCTATCGCCCCACACAACTCGCCAGTTATTTGATTGCTCAATGTTCTCTATCAACGCTTTAAAATGCTCGTTCGTTTTTGAAGCATTAAATTTCTGCACGGATTGGTAAAAAATACAACCCCATTTTTTGTTCTCTCGTTTGTCAGAGTCATATTTGCGTTTAAAAAATTCTGGCTGCTTGTCCGTTTTGTCTGTATCTAAAAACAGCTTTAGCATTACTCGCCCAGTTTTGCTAAGACATTTTTCTGCTTTCAATATTCGGCAAATATGCCCGCCTTTCTCTAACTTCTCGAAATTCGTAAATGATTGCAATGATTGCGTTGAATCAAAATCACTTGGTTTTTCCATTTCTTTTACCTCCAAAATTTTCAATGTGAATCTTACTCATTGTTTGTTCAACAAAATCGGCACTACAACACGAAAATGCGTACATATAAACATTCTCGCCGTAAATCGCCCGTTCAATTACTTCAACGTAAAAATATCGCCATTCATTTTCTTTGCTTGAATAAAACCAGTACAACCCACCTACTTTCACCGGAAAATCTTTTGCAGCATAATCACCCTTTGACCATGCTGTTTCGCTATTGCCGTAGTAAAACGCAAACTTAATCATCTTTTTGCCCCCCTTAAAAATCCTGCAAACTGTTAATTACAAACTGCAAATCATTTTCAATTTCCAACTCCTCAAATGCTCCCATCGGACTTTTAGCCGTTGAGTTTTTACTCTGCGTCTCAAACAAATATTTGCCATCAACGCATTTAGCCAGCAAAACCGTTGTAAATTTGCTTTCCAAAACAATTTTGTCCAGCTTTTTCCCGGAAGTTTTAACGCGCGTCCATTAATAACCGCTATCGTCCCTTTCTGTTTGCGCGTGCGCTATAAACACAATCGTTAAATCTTCACGAAAATCCGTTGAAACGTCAATTAAGTCCCAAATACACGTTGCTAAATCTATCCATTTATCAAACCCTTTCTCTTTTGACCTCTTCATTTCGTCCGTTATCATTACGCCGTTTATCGTGTCAATAATGATATTCTTGATATGCGGCGCTTTTTGTGCTATATTACTCACATAAGCTTTAATTTTTGTGGCATTGGCGCACTTGAAATAATTATTCTTTTCTGTAGAATATTGTTCGCGCCAGCCTCTCCATGACAATCCTTTTTTGTCAGCGTCTATGTAATAAGTTTCTTGTGGTGAAAGCGTACGTATAGATGTTGTCTTACCCGCTCCACTTTCGCCAAAGATACATATCGATTTGCTCATTTAATATCAATCCTTTTTGTTTGTATTAGTTCTGCTCCTACAATCTTTGCGCCACTTTTTATTGCTTCGAGCAAGGCTTGTTTGTCCAAAATTGGAGCAGATTGTTTGTAAAATTCTTTTGGAATATTTCCTTCATCATGAATCCGCAGGCTTGGCGGATTCTTTTTTATTCTGATGTCAAAATATGAATTATGGATTTTCTTCAAGCCTGTCATTTCCATGCCTTCCAACATAATTTCACGTAGCTTTTGCGCATTGTTTTCCAGCCGTACTTTGCGTGATTCCAAACGATTTATTTCGTCTTTACAAGCTTTTGCATCACTTTGCATTTGCCGAAAAATTTTCGCATACTTAACAATTTTTTCTTCTTCCGCGTTTTTTAATTGCTCGTAAATTTCTTGGTTTATTCCGTCCTCACTTTCTAATTGCTCCAAAATTTCTATCTCAATTTTGTCTAACTCATACAACAGCATTTTTTATCCTCCTATGCATAAACTTTTTCACAAAAAACGACTATTAATGTCAAAAATACCAGCAATATCAAAATTTTATTTACCATTGCAATTCCCTTCCCACCCCCACTTTTTTCCTTCTGTAGAAAATTTATTGTTTTAGTTTTTTAAACTAATTTTATACTTGAATTATTTTTGCGAATCTGTTACTATTTTTTCGACATGTTTTATACAAGCTGCCTGCTTGTGCTTTTATATGATTTTTGTATATGAGCGGCTTGTTAGCTAGTATTTAAACATTTAGATATTAGTCTTTTATTTTTATTCCTTAATTTTTGAACCTGAGGGCGTTCAGGTTCTTTTTTTTGTTTTATATCTAATTTAATTAGAATCATTGTTAAAAAAAATCAAATCGTATTTTATTCCAAATAATTCTGGTAATACTTTAGATTGCTTTATTGTGAACATATATGGTTGTTTCTCTAATTTTGCATGTGTTTGCGGATGTATCATTAACTTTTCAGCTACTTCTTGTTGTGTTAATCCCGATAATAACCGTGCTTCTTTTGGTGTAAATCTCAATTGCTTCACCTCCAAAATTTTCCTGCCAATTAATAGTTTAGTCTAGTTTAATAAGAATGTCAACTATAAAATAGTGAAATTATCAAGTTTAACTTGATAATTTTTATGTTTTATAACATAATATTTTATATAAATATTTATTTGGAGGCGATTTAAATGTCTATCGCTGAAAATATAAAAAAACTAAGAGAGTACTACAATTTATCTCAAAAAGAGTTGGCTGAAATAGCAGGTGTTACAAATAAAGCTGTATCAACATGGGAAACTGGAAATAATGAACCCAGAATGGGCGCAATACAAAAAATATCAGAACACTTTCATATTAAAAAAAGTGATATCATTGAAGATTTTGGTTGGAAAAGTTTTTACGGTATCAACAATGAAAATAATAATGATGATAAATTACAAAACCTTTCCCCAGAAAACCGTGAAAAGGCTTTGGAATATATTCATTTACTTAATATGTTAGAAAATAAGCAAGCTATTGAAAAAGACAATAACCTTGACTTTCGTAAAGAAGCTTGAGCGTTACACTAAATAAGTTAAAAACTGAATTGATTAAAAATTTGTTTTATTAATTTAAAAGGGGTTGATTAAAATGTATGCCATAGCTTTTGATTTGAAAATTGATGATTTAAAGAAAAATTATGGTGAACCGTACAATAAAGCTTACGATGAAATCAGACAAGAATTAGAATTATTAGGATTTGAATGGACACAAGGTAGTTTATACATTAGTTCATCACCTGAAAATACTTTAACTACCGTTTACAAAGCAGTTAATAGATTATCAAAAATTGAGTGGTTTAAAGAAAGTGTTAGAGATATTCGTGCATTTAAAGTTGAAGACTGGTCTGATTTCACTGAAATTGTTAAAGAAAATTAACTTATTCAATTAAACTAAATTACTATCTTTCGCTTTTGAATTGGAAAATAAAATAAATAATTTGGGGTGATAAAAATGGATAATAATTTTACCAATGCTTTAAAAGCTTTATCTATTCGCATTCCTGAGCAAAAAGAAACAGTGAAAACTGAAGAGGCAACAAAAATGTTTTTTGTCGTACCATTTTTTCAAATATTAGGCTATAACGTATTTAATCCATTTGAATTTATTCCTGAATATACTGCTGATATCCAACTAAAAAATGGAGATAAAGTAGATTATGCGATAAAGTTAGAAGACGAACTTGTTATTTTAATCGAGGCAAAACATTGGTAAGAAAATTTAGATAATCATGTTGGACAACTTAATAAATATTTTATGTCTACGAGTGCGAAAT
>CAJTQE010000105.1 GCA_910578655.1 uncultured Christensenella sp. | reverse complement strand
CAGAGGGAGCCGCGCCCGCCGTCGTAACCGAACGCAAGCACCCCAGCGAGGGCGAGAGCGGCCACACCGAAAAAACAAGCACGGCGGGCAGAGCAAAGCAGGCGCGCGGAAATTAGACCCCCGCCACCCAGCACAGCCGCGCCGAATCGCACGACCACCAAAACCCCAAAAAAAGGAAAACCCAAAAAGGGAAATAAAACCGACCCACGGAAGCGGCGCAAACCATCACGCGCCAAAGCTACCAGCAAGAGCAAGCCAGCGCAACCACACAAGGCACAAAGACAGCGAGAGAGGCGCAGACCAGCACAACGGCGGCGCGCCCCTACAACCTACACAAAACAAACCAAAACAGCCCCGCGAGCGTTTAAAACCGTTTGCGGGCTTTTCTTTTCTTTTATTTATTTTCTTTTCTTTTTAAGTATAATATTTTTATTATTATAAGCACCCAACCCACCAGAGCAAAACGCCCATAATATAACAATGAGTTATAAACATATAACAAGGCAGACCAGAGCCACAGCAAGCACCACACCACAAGCAACCACGACAGCAGGCAAGGCAACCACAAGACCAGCCACCCAGCACCCAGCAAGGCAAGACCCCAGCAAGCCCCGCAACCATTAAAAGCGAAAAGCAGAGCACCAAAACAAACAAAATAAATATAAAAGGGCGGGCAAGGCAAAAGGCAGAAGGGCGGCGGCACAAAGGGCAAAGGCGGCAGACCCCGCCGCGCTTGTTCATTTTTTAAAACAACATTTTAAAAGTAAAAAATTTTTATTTTTTCCGCGCCCGCCGCGCTTGTTTTCGTTTTAATTGCAGACAGCCCCGAACACCGCCCACACACAGAGAGCCACACAACGCGCCGCCCGTCGTCAATGTGCTTTACTTAATACGGCATTAAGTAAACTACTTTACGCGCAACCACGGCGGCGGGGGTACTTTTTCGAGCAAAAAACCGAAAACAAAAAGCCAAGCGAGCCTTTGCACCGCCTCGCATAATCTTGTTCACAATTTCGATTTCGCAACAGTCGGGGCACCACAACACAAGCCATTGCTCACCCATAGCACACATACCGTCCAAATAATAATAAGAGAGCCGTCAACCCACAATGAGCCAAGTTCCGACCAGCGAGCAGGCACGGCGCAGGTATAGTCCGGGTACACCTCAACCCTGCGTTGAAAAAAGTTCCGAAAAAAGGTTGCGCTTTTCAAAAAATGGCGGTAGAATAGGCGCAAGAAAAATCACAAACCGAGTAGGAAAAGAATGGACAGAGCCAAAATTGAAAAATTCCTCGAAATAGCGACGGGAAAGAAAGTTCCGAAATGGCAAATCGACATTCTGATAAAAACGCGCGAGTATATAAAACGAACGCGCGGCGAAAAAAGTTCCGAATGCTAAAAATACTCACCGCGAACTGAAAAATCGGTACAAAAAGTTCCGAAATCCGAATTTGAAAAATAAAAAAATGCCGCAAGCGGCATACAGAAAAGAGAATGAACAAGTCAATAAACCACACAGCGGACATTATTTCTAAAAAGCCGAAAGCAAGTTCCGCGCCCCCTTTTAAGAACAAGGTCCCGACGTTAAGGCAAGCCAGCAAAAGCGACCCCGACGGAATGAAAGTCAAGATAAGTTGCGCGACCTGCCGATGGTTCAGTACGGAGCCTTTAGCTGCGCCGTGTGGTTGGTGCCGTAAGTTTCCTTCCCAGCAAGTAAATTGCGGTGTCGGCGACGTCTGCGACTGTTGGGAACAGAAAGGTCCTACGGGCGGGTTATTAACTGAAAGAGAAATACTTTCTCGAATTATTGACGGTGCCGCCGGGTTTCAGGTCGTCCTTCCACGAATGCAAGGAAAAAAGGTTATTCAGGATACTTTGAATTATAAAGCGCAGGTGGCCGCAGTAATGAGTAGCCTTGGCTGCCAAGATAAGGAATACATTTTGAGTGTCCTGAGCGACGAACGCGTAAAAAGTGCTATTGGTGAAAAAGTTCTGCCGGGCGAGCTTGCCCTAATGCTAATTGAGGAGAAGCCCCAAGAATGAACGATATTGAAAAGCTCGAAACCCTTATAGATGAAAATGAAAACGAAAGGCTGTACTGGGAGAGCTTACGCAGAATGTACAGCAATACGCCGATTGCGATGCTTGCCGAGAGTGTATCCCTAACAGATATGAAAGCTGGGACTTGCGCGGCTGTTTCTTGCCGCTCCCCTGAAATAGCTTATCTCGGTGAGGTTTTTAAATAAAATGAAGACTGTGTGTGGAATTGCTGTTGTTGATAACAAAAGAACACCAGAAGAAGTTGCTGACAGTATGTGCAAGGCAATTACATCTGCCGCGTGCACTTCTGAACAACTCATTAAGGGGTTATCGGCTATGAACGCAATGTTAAGTAAAGCCGTTTCCGCGTCCGAAAAAAATTTCTAAAAAAATTTGAATACGTTTTAATTCAAATACAAAAATGCGTGTTACACTGCGTACTGTCAAGTGCAGGTGACACCCCATATTGCGTAAAAACAATCGTCCGTCCTCTGCACAATCGACGGGCGGTTTTGTTTTTATAACGCGGTAGTGTAGGCAACGGTTACTTCGGTTAAATAATTTTTTCTCGTATAAAAATTTAAAGTTGGTTCAAGTCCAGCGAAACGCTGAAAAGCGTCTTAAACCGTTTCCGCTATTCTCCGCGATATTTTTAAAAGTGCACTGTCGGACAGTGTAGAAAGCGGTTACTTCGCATAGGTAAGCCGTAGGTCGTAGGTTCGAGTCCTGCCGTCCCCGCCATTTAAGGGGACGTAGCTCAGATGGTTAGAGCAACGTAAACGTTCCCGCTTTCGCCAATTCTTCCGATAGCACCCTCCTTTGAGAGAATAAACTTGCATAGTGCAGAATGCGGTTACTTCTTTACAAGCCAGCAATTTTTGTGAATGGTGTAATTGGTAACACAGCGGATAATTTATCCGAAGTTGAGGTTCGAGTCCTAAAAATTTCCGTATTCGATTATTCTTGCAAGCAATTCACCCATTTAGGGGTTGGCTATCGGCTTAAAAAAGTCGGTAGCCATTTTTTATTTAATAATTAAACTCATAAAGGGATGCTATGTTAAAAGCAGTATGTTTATCACTCAAAGAAGCAAATTCCTATGTTGCAGAAAACCATAGACACCACGGACCAGTAATACGAGATAAATTCCGCGTCGGCTGCGCTGAAAACGGCAAACTCGTTGGTGTGGCAAATGTCGGCAGACCATTATCAAGGTATCTTGACGACGGAAAAACACTTGAAGTCTTGCGGCTATGTACCGACGGAACAAAGAATGCCTGCTCGTTTCTATATTCACGGTGCGCGCGCATTGCTCGTGAATTAGGTTACGAAAAAATAATCACTTATATCCTCGAAACAGAGAGTGGCGACAGTCTAAAAGCAAGCGGCTGGGAAATGGAAGCACCCGAATGCGGTGGTGGTCACTGGAACTGTCCAAGCAGACCAAGAGAAGAAGGCACAACAGTTCAACCCACCTTGTTTGGTGAAAAAATTATAAAGAAAGAAGCCCCAACCTGTAAAAAGCAGCGTTGGTGTAAAATATTAAATTTTCACACAGCACCGTCGAAAAGTACACCTTTAAGTTTGACGAAAGCGACGTACTGACAATCGACAAGCAAACTTTTCACCTGAGCGGTGGGCACGCCGTATTTATACTCGATACAGAAACCTATACTCTGTCAGTTGAATGCGACTGGGGTAATTATTGCTACCGTTGGGGCGCAAACGACTACGAAACCTTTAAGC
>CAJTQE010000104.1 GCA_910578655.1 uncultured Christensenella sp. | reverse complement strand
CTCCGCATTCTCTCTTATACAGCAAGTATTAAAAACAACTATATCCGCGCCTTCGGTCATTTCGCAGTTTTCATAACCGAGTTCCGTCAAAATTCCTGCTATTTTTTCGGATTCGTGTACGTTCATTTGACATCCGTACGTTATAATGTGGTAAAATTTCTTCATATAAACATAATTATATAATTTTTTACATTTTTTTTCAAATGTTTTGCAACAAATATTTAAATTTATAAATACTAACTTTAATGAGAAAATTTTTAAAGATTACGGCAATTATTTCAATTTGCTTTTTAATTATCCTTACAACTCTGTTTACAGCGTATGCAATAATAACGAAAGACGCCGTTCTCGACAGTTCAAAACTTGTCGGGGCAGGACAAAACGTTATAATTTACGACGACGAAGGCAACGAAGTAACAAGTGCATCGCTTGAAATTCAGAAAAAGAGTATTTCAATTGATAAGTTGCACCCCGACACCATTAATGCGTTTATCGCCTCGGAAGACAGAAAATTTTATAAACATAACGGTCTAAATTATATACGAATGGTCAAGGCTTTGTTTAAAAATATTTCCTCTCGTTCTTTCAAAGAGGGCGCATCAACTATTAGTCAGCAATTAATTAAGAATACTCACCTTTCAAGCGATAAAACCATTAAACGTAAATTAAATGAAATAAAATTGACAAAAAAACTTGAAAAAAAATATTCCAAGAATCAAATTCTCGAAATGTATTTAAACACTATTTATTTTGGACATAATTGCTACGGCTTGCAGAATGCCTCCGAATTCTATTTTAATAAAAAAGCCGAAGAGCTGAACTTGCCCGAAAGCGCAACCATTGTCGGGCTCCTCGCTTCACCGAACAATTATTCTCCCTTTAAAAACCCGGAAAAAAGCCTTAATCGAAGAAATCTCGTACTGAAAAGTATGCTCGAATGCGACTATATAAACGAAAGCGAATATACACAAGCTGTAAATACCCCATTAAATAGCGAAAAACGCAATTCACAAGATAAATTCGGCAGTTATATCAGCGCAGTATTCGACGAAATAGAAGAAATCGACTTCGACCACTATTTACTGTCAGACGGGTGCATAATCAAAACTTATTTAAATTCTGCCACTCAAAGCCGCATCGAAAAACTTGATTACCCCTGCGACAACGCAGTAATTATAACCGACAATTCGTCAGGCGGTGTCAAAGCATACAAGTCAACTATAAACGGAGCAAAAAGACAGCCCGGCTCAACAGCAAAGCCCCTATTCGTATACGCACCTGCTATTGAAGAAAAATATTTAAGCCCGTTTACGAGAATTTTAGACGAACACGTCGATTTCAACGGTTACAGCCCCGAAAACTACGATAAAAAATATCACGGATACGTTACTGTTACAGACTGTATAAAAAACAGCTACAATATACCTGCCGTAAAAACTTTGAACGCACTGACAGTAAACGCGTGTGAAAAATATCTCAATGCAATGGACATTCGCCTTGACGATGACGAAAAAAACCTTTCACTCGCACTCGGAGGAATGAAATACGGACTTTCAATAAAGGAGCTTGCCGATAAGTATTCGGTTTTTCCGCGCGGAGGAAAATTCTTACCCTCAAGGTTTATTAAAGAAATAGTTTCAAAAGACGGCAAAGTTCTTTATAAGAATGATTTTGCAAGCAGCCGCGTGTTTTCTAACGGAACTTGCTCGCTTATGAATGAAATGCTTATTGAAACAAGCAAAAGCGGCACAGCAAAAAAACTTAAAGATTTTACTTTTGACGTGGCAACCAAAACCGGAACTTGCGGTAATCTTGAAGGAAATACCGACGCATATACCGTCAGCTACACTTCCGACAACTGTTTTGCAATATGGCTTGGCGATAAAGACAACGCACGCAATCAAATTACGGGCGGCACAGACTGCTGTAAAATTATGAAATCAATTTTGCAAAAGACTTATGAAAACTCCACGCCGGCACCTTTGGACGTAACAACGGGCACAACCACGCTGAATATTGACAAAGAAGAATATTTGCAAAACAATAAAATAGTAACAGCTGACCCTGTTTGTCCAAAACTGAATTTAATGCAAGTAAAAATGTTATCCGGCAATGAACCGAAACAAATTTCAAACAGATTCAGCAGCCCGACAATACAAACACCCGTCATTACTGTTGAAAATAATCAAATAAACATTAATTTATGTCACGCGAAGTACTATTCATTTATTGTAAAACGCAATAAGAATGGTAAAAATACCGTAATTTATGACGGCGAATGGAAAAAAACTATTTCCGATTGTCCGGACGAGGGATTATACACTTATTCTGTTACACCTTACTTCAAAGACACAACTAAAGTATATATGGGGCAAGAAATTATGTTACCGACAGTAAATATCGGTAAAGGCAATTCTATTCAAATTGAAGTACCGGACATCATTCATAAAGATTGGTACAATTAAAAAAAGCGTTGATTTAAAGCGCACTTCCCATAGGGAATTAAAAAACTAAATTATTAAGAGTTATACTTTCAAGCAAGGACAAAAGCTCTCGAACGATATGTTCGAGAGCTTTTTACTACAAACCTTTTAGAAAGATAAATTGAAATTTATAATTAGCTTATAGGCACTACATAATGCTTCACTTTAAATCGTTTTTTGATAGCGGAAAAAAAACAATACTTTCCGTGTTTTTAGCATCTGTAATAAGAGGCGTTTGTCTTGCACTTTTATCGGCAGTGTTAAAGTCAATAATATAGCCCACATTACGCATTTGCTTATCTTTTCTGACAGTTATATATCTTGAATTAAAGTATATATGCTCATCCTTTGTATGCACACTTGCAATGCTTGTATCTTGCGGGAACGAATATACTTCTTCAACAGCGTGCGTTGTTGTGTCCAATTTGTACAGTTTATCAGCAAGGACAACATATATATTCTCGCCGACACAACAAATTCCGTTTACATTCTTATTAAAATGTATAGTATCTACAATATCAAGTGTGTCGCAGTCAATTATATCTACTTTGGTTTGACGAGTGGATAAGTTTTTGTCCGTAAGGCTTTCATTTACAGCGGCATATAAATACTTGCCGTATTTTGTTGAGTATATATAATCGGTAGCTGTTACTTGATTTGCATTATACTGAAAATGCTTTTCTTGCCATTCGCCCGTTATAATATTATATTTAGCAACCGAAGCTCCACAATATACGGGGTCTATATCGTATCGCCAAAAACAACCCGACAAATACAAAGTGTCGCCATCTATAAATAATGTGTTTGGTGTTATTTCAATTTGCTTTTCTAAATATAAGTTTTTGTTTATGTCTTGTATGACAAGTAAGTTAAGATATACATTCTTTTCATAATCTATATTGCCGTTCATAACGGCTACAATATTCTCGCCGTTAAGCGCAATGTTCCACACCCCTGAATACTGCGGATTGTCTAAAAGATAAAACTCTTCGAAGCTACCGTCTTGTTGCATAATCAAGTGATTGTTTGCACGATGTCCACCTGCAATAAATTGTTCTCCCGCAAGCATACTTTTAGAAATATTTGTGGCGCTAATGTCTTTTAAAATAGTAGGATTACCGTCTATATCGACGCCTTCTATTCTGCTATTACCGTTGTTAGTTCCACTGTATATGATATAATATGCTGTTGGGTTCGTCGAAAGATTTCTCGAACTACAAGCAGCAAAGCTAAAAATTGTGACCACTATGAGTGTAAGTACGAATAGTTTTTTAATTATTTGAACCATTATATTGTTGCTTTGCACTTCGCTATTCCTCCAAA
>CAJTQE010000103.1 GCA_910578655.1 uncultured Christensenella sp. | reverse complement strand
TGTAAAAAATGATAACTGGTACGGCTGGGGTATGAAGCAGTACAAAAACCAGTACAACGTCACAAAGTATACCTGCGAAAAAGTCGAACAGATTTCCACGGCCTGGATGGGCTTCCTTAACGGAACTTACGATGATATTGCAGTTGATAAAGACCACGCTGACGATTACAGAAATTCTAAGTATACGCACTATACTGCCGACCCCACTCAGTTCGGCGCAAGCTTATACGCTAATTTAGACGTTCTTAAAGCAAACGGAAGAAATAACGGTATACTTGCCGTTACCGAATTCAGAAAGGCGTTTTCGCTGGCAATAGACAGAAAAGATTATAACGATACTCTCTATACTTCCGACCGTCCTCTTCTCGGACTTTTGAACGAAGCTTACTTCCACGACGTTGCAAACAACGGAATTTACAGAGAAAGCGAACAGGCAAAGAAAGCTCTCCTCAGGGCTTACGGCTATACCGAAAACGAGGACGGCACCTGGTCGAACGGCTCACTTATAGACCATTTACCGCTTGAAGAGGCCTACGAATCGCTGTCGGGTTACAACCTTGATTATGCCAAAACTCTTCTCGAAGAAGCTTATAAAAAGGTAACGGCTGACCCTGCTGCTTACAATTATGACCCGAGCAAGCCTATTCAGATTAAATACGGCACTTACGTCGACAATACAAATTCCCGTAAACAGTATAATTATTTCATCGGCGTTATCAAAAAACTCACCGACGGCACTTCGCTTGAAGGAAAGGTCGAGCTTGTATGGGATGCATCATTCTCTTCTACCGGTATATACGACTCATTCAAGTCGGGCGAGTATGACCTTGCCGCAGGCTTAGGTTGGGGCAATGCACCGTTCAACCCGTTCTATATGATAGGCGCGTATATAATGCCCAACACTTCGTATTCCGGTTACTGGGACACTTACACTGCAATGATGACGTTTAAGATGCCCGGCAAGGAGGGCGAATATGAAGGCGCGGGTCAAGAATTTACGATGAGCCTTATGAACTGGTACAACTGTATGTGTAATTACGCGGACGACAAAAACGTGTATAAATACAACTGGTCGGGCATTAAAACCGAATACAGACTCGAGCTGTTGGCGGCAATTGAAGAATACTTGCTTTCACATTATTATTTCATTCCCACAACGTCGGCTAACAATGCTACGATGCTGGGCGCTAAATTCAGCTACATTACAAACGAGTACAACACGTTTATGAGCAGAGGCGGAATAAGGTATATGATAGTTAACTACACTGATAGCGAATGGACGAATTACGTCGCTTCACAAAAGAACGATTTATCCGCAGAGTACAAAAAGACAAACTAATCGGAAAAATCAAAAAAAGCGTCGGGGGTGGAGTTTGTTCCACTCCCGTATTGCTTATGTTTGACTTAAAGCGATTTTTTTGCTATAATAGAGTAATAAATGTAAAAGGAGACTTAACCGTCTATGTATATGTTTAAATACATTATGAAGAGGATAGCGCTTGCCATAATGTCATTTTGCGTCATTATGGTTATATGCTTTGTCCTTATAAAGCTTTTGCCGCTTACGATAACTCACCAGTCGGGTCAGGGATTCGACCCCAACATTGACTTTATCCGTTTTGAGGCGAGAGGGTATATAACCAACCTGAGATATAACGAGGCGGGGTTGGTAGTAGATTACGACAGAGTTCCCATAATGAAACAGCTGTGGACTTATATCGTCAATATTTTTCACGGCGACTTCGGTATGGGTTTCGCATATAAAGATTATAAATTTCAAAACGTCTGGGACGTATTTGTAGAACATCTTCCTCCGACAATTCTTATCAACATATATTCAACCCTGATCGGTGTACCTATCGGCATCGGCTTGGGCATTTTTGCTGCTTTAAAGAAAAACAAATGGCAGGACCAGGTAATCAACGTTGTTATTATTTTGTTGGTTTCTCTGCCCAGCGTAGTTTTCGGTATTCTTATACAGTACGTTTTCTGTTTCAAGCTTGGCTGGTTTCCGCTTACTATGGAATCAGGGTACGACTATTTCACCTGGAAAATGTTCAGGTCGATGATACCTGCCGTATTCTCGCTGTGTCTCGGCTCTATTGCCGGCTATGCAAGATATACCCGTGCAGAACTTTCCGAAGTTCTGACAAGCGAATTTATGCTGCTTGCAAGAACAAAGGGACTGACGCGCGGTCAGGCAACGTTAAGGCACGCAATGCGCAATTCGATGGTGGTTATATTCCCGTCGATACTTTCTGAGTTTATCGCGGTTCTTTCGGGTTCGCTTATTATAGAATCAATGTTCTCGATACCGGGCGTCGGCGGCCTTTATCTCGGTTCAATTACTTATCAGGACTACGATTTCTTTATGTTCCTGTCCGGCTTCTATTGCTTTGTGGGACTTATGGCAGGCATAGTGGTGGATATAAGCTACGGTTTTATCGACCCGAGAATTAAAATGGGGGCTAAATAATTATGGAAACTAAAACTTACGATAATATCCCTAAGGAAAAGTTTGCTTTTGCAAATAAAAGCAATTTAGCACACGACCAAAAATTCGATACTAAGCCCATAAGCTATCTGCACGACGCATTCCGTCGTTTTTGCAAAAACAAGGGTTCGGTTGTGGCGGCAATAATAATAATTATGCTTATATTGTTTGCTATCATAGTTCCTTTCTGCACGCCGTACACCGTCGAATACGACGACGTATATTTCAAGAACACTCTGCCCAAAAGCAAGCTGTTTGCAAACACCGATTTCTGGGACGGATGCGAAATTAAGGAAGTGGGCGAGGCAGACTACATCTATCTTTATGCAATGGGGCAGGAAACGGGGCATAATGCTATCAAGAATCAGGAAAGCACTATTACCGACGACGGCCTTTACAGATTCCGTTTAGACTCGTATCAAAAGAAAGGCTGCATTTATAAGAGCTTTTCCCCCGAAGACTATAAGAAACTTCAGGATTATCAGAACGAGACGGGTATACAGGTTATATATCCCACAGTCGCAATAAGTGACAGACCTAAGGACCCCAATGACGCAAAAAATGCAAATTACTATTACAAGACGAAAACCGTAAAGGGTAAAACCCAAGCAGTGTTAGACGAGGACGGCAACGTTATTCCGGCTTACCGTAAACGTGTTTCGACAGCCGCTGCCAACGATGAGTACAACTCTCTGCGAATAGAGGGAGAGGACGGTTTCAAAGGCGAAGACGGCAATCAATATTATTACGTTTACGCGCGCATCGAATCGTCTACCTACGAATTGAGGGTAAACTATTACGAGTACTATATCTATGAACATTCGCGTATAAAAAACGACGGGATTACAGAGCCCTGTTTCCTGTTCGGCACAAATTCGGACGGAAAAGATTTGTTAACCTGCCTTGCTTCCGGCGCGCGGTTTTCATTCCTTTTCGCAATAACAGTAGCAGCGTTCAATATGTTTGTTGGCGCTATTTACGGTGCGGTTTCAGGCTATTACGGCGGAAAAGCGGACATTATAATGCAGCGAATAACCGATATACTGTCGGCAGTTCCGTTTATGATAGTCGTAACGCTGTTAAAGTATCATATGTCAAGCGCGGGGCCGATAGTGATATTATTCATCTCATTCTTCCTGACCGGCTGGATAGGTATGGCGGGAACTACGCGTATGCAGTTTTACCGCTTCAAAAATCAGGAATACGTGCTTGCGGCGCGCACTCTCGGCGCAAGAGACAGAAGAATTATGTGGAAGCACATCTTCCCCAACGCGCTCGGCACTCTCGTTACAAGCTGTGCGCTTGTAATTCCCGGAATGATTTATTCGGAAGTAAGCTTGTCGTATCTCGGCATTATCAATCTGTCGTCAGGCAGTTTAAGCAGTGTGGGAACATTAATAGAAACCGGACGCGAGGCGCTGGCTTCGAACTTCATTGTTCACGGCGTATTTTTCCCGACTATGTTCCTCGTATTGCTGATGCTTTCTTTCAACCTGTTCGGTAACGGTCTGAGGGACGCGTTCAATCCCTCGCTCAAAGGGTCGGAGGGCTGATATGGAAGAGAAAGAAGTTAAACTTGCGGTTAAAAACCTAAAAATCGGCTTCAAGACGGACGGCGGCAAGGTGCAGGCGGTGCGTGATAT
>CAJTQE010000102.1 GCA_910578655.1 uncultured Christensenella sp. | reverse complement strand
GACTTCTCCCGGAACCTGAAGTGGCTTTAAGTCTGTCATTATATTTGCCATAGTATATCTCCTATTGTCCGTATGCTTTTGTCCGTACATTTTGTACGTACAAAAAAGGGCAATGTAGTCAATACGACAACATCACCCTTAACGGATACAATTATTTACATTGACTAACACACACACTTATATCAAACACACACCTCAATAAAAAAAGTGTGTGTTGAACAAGCCAACACACACTCATCTTTTGAGTTTCTTTAGTGAATAGCCGTATTGGCTTGTTCACCTAAATTTTACACCAACAATTTTGCGGGAAATATAAAACATATCTATATCTCACTATGCTACGAGTAGCCAAGTTCGTCCACGCAGTGGAAAATATAAGAAAAGGCGCGGCTTAATGCCACGCCTTAATCTCTACAACCTGTGGCTTACCGAATATTCCCTATGGAAACTACGGTAAAGTCGCTCCCTTTGTTATTACTTTAAGCTGAAATATTATTTACTGAAATATGCAACGGCGATAGCTCCCGGACCGACGTGTGCGCCGATAGTGCTGCCGATTTGATACGACGGAATGCTGTCAGTCTGCCCCTGCCAAATACGCGCACTGTCAGACAGATACTTTTTCAAAACTTCGTCCGAAAGTCCCGAATACCCGACGGCGTACGGCATACCGAAATCGATTCCGCCGCTCTTTTCTATCATCTGCATCAAAAGATTGTTGCTTTTTTTAGAGCCGAGCGCTTTGCCCGCAAGCTTGACCTCGCCCTCTCTCACCTCTACTACCGGCTTGATATTCAAAAGTTCACCGGCAAACGCCGTCACAAGCGAAATCCGCCCTCCCTTTTGAAGATACTGCAAGGTGTTTAAAAGCGCAAGCAGCTTGATTTTTGTCTTGGCGGTATTCAATGCTTTTTCCGTTTCGTCCAAGTCGCGCCCTTCGGCTATCAGTCTTTGAGCGTAGTCTATTAAAATTCTTTCCCCGATGCTCGCGTTTTTACTGTCGATGACGCGGACCTTGCCGCCGAATTTTTTTGCGGCGTCCGCCGCGCTTTGGTGCGTCGCACTGAGGTTTGACGACATAGTTATACAGAGCGCCTCGCTGCCGTCCGATACGGCTTTTTCAAACGCCTCCGAAAAACGGTAATTGTTTATCTGACTTGTTTTGGGGAAAATATCGTTTTCAATGAGCTTTTCAAAAAATTCGTTGCGGGATAAATTCACCCCGTCAAAATATGTTTCACTGCCGAAAGATATCTCCATAGGTATCATTGTCAAGCCTCTCGCCTGCGCCTCGGCACTGTCGATATCGCTTGCAGAATCCACTAAAAGCTTTATTGGCATAGTTGAACCTCCTATACAACAAGTTTAGCAATAATTCAATTATCTGTCAACTTTTTGCGCTTAGCTGCGATATATTCCCGTACCAACAGCCAGACCGTGCGCGCTGTTATAACCGCAGCGTAGACCGCGAACGGCAAACTGTTTAAAACTTTTGCAGAGGCAAAGAAACCGAACGCAAAGGTTGTGACAGCAGTCAAAAACGAAGTAAACATCATAAAACAACCCACAAGGTTTAAACAGTTCAGATAGGGTTTAAAATCTTCGTTGCCAAGCTTTTTCATTATCAGCTTGACGGCGAGCGCAAGCACAAGCGGAATTGCAACGAATACGGGCGCAAACCTGAAAACGTTATATACATACACCGTGACGCTTAACGACACGAACGAATCGTACACGCCGTAAATAAACCGACCGGCGTCGTCAAGCACGCCGTCCACCATTTTATTGAAGCCGCCGTACAGAGAAACTTCTCTTCCGCCGTCGGTCTTAAAATGCGAAAACGCCATATCGTCGAAAATAATCAGAAAGTTTTGTCCGTCGTTTAAATATTCCCGGTAATAGTAATCGCGCAGTCGCGGCGCGGCGCCTCTTTGAAACGCCGAAACGGGCGTATAATACGCCTTTAAATACAGCGCGTAAACCTTGTCGTTATAGTCCTCCGCCTTGTTTGCTGCAAGCTTGTCATATTCCTTTTTAATATCGCCGTCCGTCGCCGAAAGATAGCTTTCGTAACTGCCGACGTGCTTGCTTATATCAAGCTCTCTACCGGTATAGCGAATGTTGAATTTATAGTCCTTGCGCTGTTCCTTAGTCAAAGCGAGATAGTCGGAATAGGAAATTTCACCCTTACCGCTTTGAGAGATGCAGTACCCTTCAAACTCGCCGTAAGTATCCGACGGGCGCGTGTCGACAATAAGATTGTATCCGTTTAAGCGATACTTGTCAGCCGAAGTTTCGTCTGTAAAAGTGTTTATAAATTCCCCGCAATAAGCGGTGCCGTCAACGACTTTTACAGAACCGTCAACCGCGTTATCAATAAACTTTTTATAACCTTCGGAGGCAGAATAGTATGCCTTGAACGGAACGGTATTTGCCGCAAGCACTCCGCAAAAAATAAAGACCAGCGCAAATATCAGCCCCAAAAAGAAGTTACCTAATCCCCTCTTATTTGCCCCTTTTGCAATGCTGTCGGAAAAGAAGCCGAGTCCGAAAAATTTAAGCCAGTCTTTCATTTTAATTGCCTTTTAAAAATTTGTTAGTTGTTGCCAACCTCTCTATCCATTATAGATATTTCGCTTTCCTTGTCAAATAAATGAACGTTCTTTTCGGCAAACGTAATTTTTACGGGGTCGCCGGAACGGTAATCGTTTCTGTCGAGTACGCACACTATGTAGTCCTGTCCGCCGTCGGTGAGCTTGACGAACATCTGCGTGGTATTTCCCAGAACTTCCTTTACGGAAAGGGTCGTCTTTAATGAGTTGGCATTTCCCGTTTCCGCAATGCGGATATGTTCGCCCCTTACGCCGAGCGCAACTTCGTGTTCCTCACCGTCGAGATATTTACCGTCAATTTTACGAAGCTGAGCCAAATCGAGCTTGAGCGTCTGACCGTTTGCAAAAGTTACGGCAAGTTTCTTTGCCGCCTTTTTGATTGTTACGTCCATAAAATTCATTTGCGGAGTGCCTATAAAGCCTGCAACGAATTTATTGTCGGGGAAGTCGTAAAGGTTTGTGGGCGTATCTATTTGCTGTACTACGCCGAGTTTCATAACGACTATTCTCGTACCCATAGTCATTGCCTCAACCTGATCGTGCGTGACATAGATAAAGGTTGTTTTCAGCTCGTTATGAAGCTTGACTATCTCCTGCCTCATACTTGCGCGAAGCTTGGCGTCGAGGTTGGAAAGAGGTTCGTCTAAAAGGAATACCTTAGGTCCGCGAACCATTGCCCTGCCGAGAGCAACCCTCTGCCTCTGTCCGCCGGACATCTCCGCAGGCTTATTGTCAAGCAGTTCTTCTATCCCCAGAATTTTCGCCGCCCATTCGACTTTTTCGTTTATTGCCGACTTGGGCATTTTTTTGTATTTATAGGCCTGCACGGGCGTTTGGGTATAATAGTCAAGCTCTTTTTCAAGCGATTGCCTGCGCTGTAACAGCATTTCCTTATCCGCCTCGCTCTCGGCATATTCCGCATCGTATCCGACAACTTCAAGCTTATCTTTAAGCTCCCTTATTTTCTTTTTGTCGATAGCGAAAACGGGTTTGCCCTCCTTATCGACTTTGGCTACGGGCAGCTTTCTGAGTTTGAGCGCGAACGCGATATTCTGATGCACGGTCATATGCGGATAGAGGGCATAGTTCTGGAATACCATTGCAATATCCCTTTCCTTAGGCGCAACGTCGTTGACAAGCACGCCGTCGATATACAGCTCTCCGCCGGAAATATCTTCAAGCCCTGCTATCATTCTTATGGTCGTAGACTTTCCGCAACCCGACGGTCCGACGAAAACGATGAATTCGCCGTCCTCTATCTCCATATTGAAATCTTTTACAGCAACGAACTTGCCCGAACGTTTTTCAACGGTCGGTTTGGGTTCGCTTTTGCCCCTGACCTTTTTTATTAAAGCCCTGACCGACTTTTTCTTGTTAGTGTTCCTGCCGTCGTAAACCTTATAGATATGCTTTAAAGATAAACCAGCCATTGAAATTTTTGCTCCTTTTAATTGAAATTGTAGATTTCCATTTCGTAAATCGAATAACCGTAATTAGTAGTACGTGAAATGCACTCTATTACAATATATTTGGTTTGCATTATCTGCGAGGGGGTAATTTTGTCCGTACGCGCACCCTGCGAAGATTTGCCGTGATATACTTCCGTAAAGCTTACGCCGTCCTGCGAGAAATACTTTACGCCGCAGCCAAT
>CAJTQE010000101.1 GCA_910578655.1 uncultured Christensenella sp. | reverse complement strand
CATAAGGTTTTGGGTGCTATTTAGTAGGACAGCATTTTTATCCTACAAAGATGGTGGACGAGTAAGTCCTACGGACTTCGGTTCGACGGGGCAATTTGCCAAGCAAATTGCTTCCCAACCCATCACATATCAAAATACGGCGGCGCGCTTTTCTGCGCACAGCCGTATTTTGGTGGACGAGTCGGGACTTGCACCCGAGTCTTACAGACTTTAAATAAGCTTTCTACATACTTAGTCAGTCGTTTATCTTACTTTGCATACGCCGACCGACAGGCTTATGCAAAGGCATACCGCTTAAATACTTACCTGCACGCGCGGTAAAACGCGAAAGTAATTTAACCGTTTAATTGGCGCCGTACTGACGACAACGGTAATCGTCAGCCGACGGACAGCGTAAGCTTACGCTGCGCAAGCTACGCTTGCACCTCTCATCGAGGGGAAAGCGATAACTTTTGAATCTTTTGATTCTGCGTTTAAATTTAAGTTTCCGTTTTTACAAAGCCGGGCCTTTGATATGCTTTTCCTATCCTCTGCCTGCAATCGAATCTGAAACTCGCCCATAGCGGATTGTAACGCAATTTTTCCGCTTTACTATATTATATACGTTTGCAATAAAAAAAATCAAGCGATTATTTTTGTTTTTTATTGACATTTTCGCTTAAATACATTAAAGTTATTCTGTTATGGTTTATACGGTTACGTTTAATCCCTCGTTGGACTACTACGTTCAAGTAAATAATTTTAAAAGCGGCATTGTCAACAGAGCCATTTCGGAACGGCTTGTCGTCGGTGGGAAAGGCATAAACGTTTCACTTGCTTTAAACGAGCTTGGCAACGAAACCGTAGCGCTGGGCTTCCTTGCCGGATTTACAGGCAAAGCAATCAAAGACGAAATGAAGTCGTTAGGGCTGAACTATAATTTTTTGGAAGTTGACGGTAAAAGCAGAATCAATGTTAAAATAAAGGGCAACAACGAAACCGACATAAACGGTACGGGAGCACACGTTACCGCAAAAGACGTAAACACACTTGTAAGAAAACTGAAAACTATGCTTAAATCAGGCGACTGGTTAATTATCAGCGGCAGCGTCCCTGCCTCTTTGGACGAGCTGACTTATGCCAACATTTTAAAGCGGTTAAAACCCGTGCAAGGCATAAATGTGGTAGTTGATGCCTGCGGAAAACTGTTGACGGAAACGCTTAAATACAGACCGTTTTTAATTAAACCCAACGTCTACGAACTGAGCGAAATTTTTTCGCTTGCGGAATCACCTACGATAGAGCAAATTTTTGCCTGCGCCTATAAATTGCAAAACATGGGCGCACGCAACATAATTATTTCAATGGGCGGCGCAGGCGCGGCTATGGTCACTGAAACGTCGCAATCGCTGTACGTCAGGGCGGCGAAAGGTCAGCTTGTGAATTCCGTAGGCGCCGGCGACAGTATGATTGCAGGCTTTATCCACGAATTTTCAAAATCACACAACTACTTCTCCGCTTTAAACTATGCCACTGCCGCAGGCAGCGCGTGCGCGTTCACGCAAAATCTTGCCACAAAGGAACAAATCGAATACATCGAAAGTTTGATGTTATAAAATGAATTATGTTAACGTTATACAAGACGAAAAACGAACGGGTCTACGAAAAGCTTAAAAGCCTTTTAAGCATTTCAGACTGTCAGCTTAAAAGAACGGAAAACGGAAAACCTTACATAGAGAACAGCGATACTTTTTTTTCGGTAACGCATACCGGTGATATTGCGCTTATCGCCATAAGCAATATGCCGACCGGCGTTGATGCCGAAAAGATAAAGCCGCATAGTTTTAAGCATATTTTAAAACGCTTTACTTCAAAAGAATATGCCGAAATCGACGGAAATACGATAAAGTTTCTCAAAAACTGGGTTGTCAAAGAAGCTTTTATAAAAATGTACGGCGGAACACTTGCGCACGACTTGAAACGAATGGAATACGCAAACGGACAACTCAATTTCGACGGACGAAAGGCTGACTGCAATGTTTTTTGCAGCGACGCAGAAGGTTTTGTTTACGCGATTTGCACCAAAAGCGATATACCTAAGGATATTAAGATTATCACTATTTAAGCACGCAAAGCGTGCTTTTTTGATGCAATGATTTGCGTTTTCAAAGCAGATGTTATATAATACTTATATGAAATGCTTTATAATTGCGATGCTCAGCGAAGCCGAACCGATAATTTCGGCTATGAAAATTGAAAGAAGCTTTACCGTTTGCGGAAAAAAAATCTGCATAGGCAGGCTGTATAATGAAAGGGTCGGCGTAGTAGTTTGCGGAGTCGGCAAAGTAAACGCGGCAATGGGTACGCAAATTGCAATAGATGAGTTGGGCGCGGAAATTATAATTAATTTGGGCGTTGCCGGAGGGCTGAACGACGGAGTTAAGATAGGTGCGATTTATGCAATTTCGGACGCAGTTCAATACGACTTCGATTTGGCGCAGATAAACGGCACACTGATAGGCACGCTTGACGAATGTGAAACCAACTACCTCCCCCTGTCCCTGCCTGACGGTTTCCTTTTAAAGAAAAATGCCACGGGCGACAGATTTAACGACAGCAATGACGACTTTAAGCTGCTTACGGAGGTTCTGCAAGCGGACGTGCGCGATATGGAATGCGGAGCAGTTGCGCAAGTGTGCATGCACGCAAAAGTCAAATGCTATGCCTTTAAAATTATTTCCGATATTGCAGGCAGTTCAAGCACTACCGAGCAGTACAAAGCAAATTTACGCACCTGCGTTGAAACGCTGAAAGAAGTTCTTGAAAGCGTAATAAAATCAGCAGTATAGAGGAATACACTTATGAAACCTTTGGGCGGAGGCTGGGACGAGCTGCTCGGCGGACTGTTTAAAGACGAACGGTATCTGAAAATACGCGAATTTTTGAAAAACGAATATACCGCGCATATCGTCTATCCCGATATGTACGATTTGTACAACTGTTTCAGGTATACCCCCGTAAGCGGACTGAAAGCGGTAATTTTGGGGCAGGACCCCTATCACGAACCCAATCAGGCGCACGGACTGTGTTTTTCGGTCAGGCGCGGCGTTCGGCTGCCCCCGTCGCTGCAAAACATTTATAAGGAAATTGAAAGCGATTTGGGCATAAAGGAGCCGGACTGCGGAGAACTGACCAAATGGGCGCAGCAGGGCGTGCTGCTTTTGAATACGACCTTAACTGTGCGCGAACACGCCGCAAACTCGCACTCGAAATGCGGATGGGCGTGGTTTACGGACAGTGTAATTAAACTGATTTCCGACAACACCGAAAACGTGGTATTTATCCTCTGGGGCGGAAATGCGAGAAGCAAAGTCCCCCTCATTGACGGCAAAAAGCACCTTATACTGCAATGCGCGCACCCCTCGCCGCTGTCGGCATACAACGGATTTTTCGGATGCAGGCACTTTTCAAAAACCAACGAATATTTACTTGCGCACGGCAAGACACCCATCGATTGGGACTTAAATTAAAAATATGCGCCGCAGGCCAAGCCTGCGGCGCACTATTAATTTTAGTCCGCAATTTGTTTATGAAACTTCGATTTTAAATGTTACATTCAAATTGCTTGTATTTGCAGGGCAACCGCACACAATCAGCAAATACTGCTTACTAAGCAAAGTAAAATTACAACAATTTTTGTTTTCATGTTTTTCCTCCTGAAATTTATAATTTCAAATTGTATACCAATATTTGGTTTTCATTAGGTAAGTATAATATATATAACTCTAGTGTAATTAAATTTCCTTCAGCCTTATATCTGTGTAACCAATAATAATTATCGGGAATTTCAGGCATAGTGTACTCTTTATTAAAAGTGTCTTTTCGCCTTTCACAAATATCCTTAAAAAATTTTTCCACTTCAATGTTTTTTTCAGACGAAAGCTGCTGTATAAATTTTTCCTCTTTATCTCCGTATTCAAAAACGTATAGCAATTCATAGTCTCTCATACCATAATTTAAATAATAATTGCATAAATTTATATTTTCAGGTAGGTACACGTCCCAAGTTGATTTTAAACTGCCAATAACATTATCTTTAGTCGGCGTCGGTGGTTCAAATAATTTGCAGCCACCAAGCGTTATAACAACAGCTACTGAAATCACGCAAAGCAAACCTCTGATAATTTTTGTTTTCATACTAATTTTCCTTTTCTGTTTGGCCGCAAGACAATTTGTTTTACCAATTTTTGGATTCATTTCTAAATCTATTTTAACATCAAATACAAAAAAGTCAATACCCTAAATAAAAAGCGCGCGCCCGAACGGTATCGTTCG
>CAJTQE010000100.1 GCA_910578655.1 uncultured Christensenella sp. | reverse complement strand
GCTCTTCGATAACCGCCGTTACGAGGTCAAGACCCTTATGCGAAACAAGACGAGTTACCATAGAAATTATAGGCGTATCCGCTTTTTGCGGAAGCGATAACATTTTTTGTAGTTCTTTTTTACAGATGGCTTTTCCGGAAAAATCGTCGGGCGTGAAGTTTGCAAAAAGATGACTGTCTATGGCACAATTATAGCTTATATCGTCAATACCATTAAGAATACCTACAAGCTTAGACTCGTTTCGACGCACAATTTCGTCAAGTCCATGGGCAAAATACGGGTCCTTAATTTCTTGTGCATATCTCGGGCTTACAGTCGAAAATCTCTCACAACATTCAATTGCGCCTTTCATTAAGTTTATAGAATTTTTATATTCTACAAGATGACGATATCCGCCAAAAATATCAAATAAATCACAAAGCAAATCTAACGAATACTGCCCTTGATATTCTATATTGTGTATTGTAAAAAGAGCGCGTATAAACTGATACTCTTCTCTAAAACAGTAATTTGTTTTAAGATATATTGCAGCAAGCGCCGCCTGCCAATCGTGACAGTGCATAACGTCCGGATAGAAATCAAGAAAAGGCATAATTTCCAGAACACACTTTGAAAAGAATGCAAATCTTTCGCCATCATCAAAATACCCGTAACAACCGGGACGTTTGAAATAGTATTCGTTGTCAATAAAATAGAACGTAACACCGTCCTTTACATAAGAAAAAATTCCGCAATACTGATTTCGCCAAGCAAGATGCACGTATATATTGCCAAGATACGAAAATTTGTCTCTATATTCCTTTTTAATATCTGAAAACAAAGGAATGACAACGCGGACGTCAAACTTTTTTGTATCGGCAAGTGCCTTTGACAGCGAACCGATAACTTCTGCAAGTCCGCCCGTAGCAATGAACGGAGTCGATTCCGACGAGACGAACAATATCTTCTTTATACCGTTATCGTCTGATTTTTTGGGCGACTTTACGGTAACTCTCGTTGACTTAGTGTTTTTTGCTGTTTTAACTGTTGGCATTTCATACTCCTTTTATATTCTTGTGCCTTTGTTTATGAAGTAAGGTTGCAGTTCACAACCTGCCAATAGGCGATTTTCGGTAATTATACATTCTTTATCACTTACGACATATTGTAAATTGCAATTCTCTTGAATTATATTCTCTGAGAAAATGATACAATTTTTAAGAACAGAGCCTTTCCCGACTTTTACGCCCCTGAAAAGGACACAATTTTCAACCGTACCTTCGATGAAACACCCGTCGGCTATGAGTGAATTTTTAACTTTTGCAGTATCGGTAAACTGAGCCGGTGCACTGTCATTGACCTTTGTATAAACATCGCGGGCGGCAAACATTTGCTTGCGAATATCTTTTTTGAGCAAATCATAATTCGCCTTGAAATATGATTTAAGCGAGTCGATATTCTCATAATATCCGTCAAGTTTATAGCCGTAAAGTTTTAATGATTTAACGCCGGGTCTTAAAATATCTCTGCCGAAACTTGTATAGCCGCACTGAATCGCGTTCTGTATCAAGCCTAAAAGGAACGAAGTCCGCGCAACCATAACGTTAATATAGTTTTTCTGAATACCGCTTGCCGTTGAATTGATTTCAAGTTCGTTTACCCGTCCGTCTTTATTAGTTTCAAACGTTACGTAATAATGAGATTTTTTAATCTCGTGTTCGTGGTAAACCATAGTTATATCGGCATTTTTCTTGATATGATAGTCAATTACTTTGCTATAATCAAGTTTATAAACCGCGTCACTGTCTGCAATAACTACAAAATCTTGATTTGCCTTTTTTAAAAACGCCGTTGCGCCTTTTAGCGCTTCAAGGCGATTATTGTAAAGCATTTCCGAGTCGTCACTGTAAGGCGGTAATAAAATCAAGCCCCCTTCCTTTCTTGCAAGATCCCAATTTTTACCCGAACCTAAATGGTCCATAAGCGACTGATAATTGTTTTTGGTCATCATACCAACTGTCGTGATGCCCGAATTTACCATATTTGAAAGTGCGAAATCTACCAAACGGTATCTTCCGCCGTAAGGAATCGAACCTATTGACCGGACCTTAGTCAGTTCGGGAATATTCCGTTCATTTAAACTTGAAAAAATTACACCAACTGTTGAAGCCATTTTCATATTCCTCCTTATACGTCCTTCTCCACAATTTCACCCGCGGTAACTGTGCCGTTCTTTCTGACTGTTATGCCTCTGCCGAGAACAACGATTCCGTTCGTTTTTCCGCCAAGTTTGCTTGATTCTTCGCGAGGCCCTCCGATTTTAGCATTCTCCTCAATGACGACCTCTTCGTCGATTATAGCATAATTGAGTATTGCTCCCGATTTAACTACGGTATTTCCCATAAGAACGCAGTCTTTAACTACTGCGCCCTCTTCTATCACGCAGTCCGTACCGATTACGGAATTTATTACTTGTCCGCTTATCTCTCCGCCCGTAGCAACAATTGAATTAATGACTTCACCCTCAATATAAGCCGGCGGCGCTAACGGGCTTCTTGAATGAATTACCCCCTCATCGTCAGTAAGGTCGAATTTAGGAACCGTACCCAACAAATCCATATTTGCTTCCCAAAGCGAAGATACGGTTCCGACGTCTTTCCAATAACCTTCAAACTTGTAAGAAAACATTTTTTCGCCTGCTTTAAGCATTGCGGGCAATACATTTTTTCCGAAATCTTTTTCCGAGTTGGGGTCTGCTTCGTCAAGTTCAAGATACTTAAAAAGTTTTGAAGCAGTAAAAATATAAATCCCCATTGATGCAAGGTTGCTTTTAGGATTTGCAGGCTTTTCTTCAAATTCATAAATACTGCCGTCGGGGTTTGTGTTGAGAATACCAAACCTTGAAGCTTCTTGCAAAGAAACTTCCATACATGCAATCGTGCAGTCGGCTTTTGACTTTTTGTGTGCGGTAAGCATCTTGTCATAATCCATTTTGTAAATGTGGTCGCCTGAAAGAATGAGAACGTATTCTGGGTCGTACATTTTCATAAAACGAATATTTTGATAGATTGCGTTTGCAGTACCTTTATACCACGAGGTGTCAGTCTTAGCTTCATACGGTGATAAAATATGTACGCCGCCGAAAGTCCTGTCAAGATCCCACGGTTGTCCGTTACCCACGTATTCGTTGAGCACCAAAGGTTGATACTGTGTCAGTACTCCAACTGTATCAATTCCGGAATTAATACAGTTGGATAGCGGAAAGTCAATTATTCTGTATTTCGCTCCGAAAGATACTGCAGGTTTGGCTATATTATTGGTTAAAGCATATAATCTGCTCCCCTGCCCTCCGGCAAGTAACATAGCCACACATTCCTTTTTTCTTAGCATTTGAAAAAGCCTCCAAAATTAAATTTGTTTTTTTAAATAAATGCACGTAAGTTTAGGAATATCTATAAATATAGAATTTTCCTTGCCGTGACTTGACTTCTTAATGGTTTTATAAATTCTTTTTTTAATAATTCCGCTACCGCCATAACATTTTGAGTCGGAATTGAAAGCCACGACATATTTACCCTCTGAAATTCCGATGCCGTAACCGTATAAATTTATTCCCGAAAAATTTATTACAGCCGTAATGCTGTCACCTGTTTGTGCGTATCTTGAAAAAGCCAATAAATTATTCGTTTTGTCGTCAACGACAAGCCATTCAAAGCCGTTCCAGCCATCGTCAATTTCGAAAAGAGGTTTATTTACCATATAAAACGCGTTCAGCTTTTTAACGAAAGTACGCATTTGGCGGTGCTTTTCAAACTTTTGCAAATCGAACTCTATTGCAGACAAATAATTCCACTCATTAAATTGTGCAACCTCATATCCCATAAAATTCAATTTTTTACCGGGATGAGCATACATATAGCCCAATAAAGCGCGTTCACCTGCAAACTTGTCCACATACTCGCCCGGCATCTTATTGACGATAGAACCCTTAATGTGAACCACTTCGTCGTGGCTTAACGGCAAAATATAACGTTCTGAAAATGCGTAAACAAGAGAAAATGTGAGTTTATCGTGATGGTAACTTCTGAAAAGCGGGTCTTGTCTGCAATAAAACAAAATATCGTTCATCCACCCCAAATTCCATTTGTAGTCAAAGCCGAGGCCATTTTCAATTATAGGGTATGTTACTTTGGGAAACACGGTAGATTCTTCTGCAATCATCAAGACGTTAGGGAAAAATTTTTTAATCTGTCCGTTTAATTCCTTTAAAAACTCTATAGCTTCAATGTTTCTGTTATCACCGAATTTATTCGGTGTAAAGTCCCCTTCACTCCTGCCGTAATCGAGATA
>CAJTQE010000099.1 GCA_910578655.1 uncultured Christensenella sp. | reverse complement strand
CATCGCGTCGGGAGGTTTTTTATTCCTCTAGTCCGGCAAGGTAATCGATAGACACTTCAAAAAATTTTGCAATCGCAATAAGCCTTGACAGCGTCGGCTCACAAATTCCCAGCTCCCATGAGCTGATTATCGATTTACCCACTTCAAGCTGTTTTGCAAGCTGAATCTGACCTAAATTTTTTTCAAGCCGCAGATACCGCAGTCTTTCGCCAAAAGTTTCCATTATTAATATTTTTCCATTATTCTGGGAAAAATACTTGACTTCCCAGTAAACTGGGAATATAATGTGCTTAATTAAAACAAAGGAGGATTGTTATGTTTTGTGGAAATTGCGGCAGAGAAATCGATAATAAAGCTGTTATATGTCCGCACTGCGGCGTGGCTACAAAGGGCAGTAGTGCACCTGCGACACAAGGCAATACTATTGCTATAGTGGGCTTTGTGTTTTCATTTTTTATAGCGTTGGTGGGTTAGATTTGCTCGATTATAGGCTATAAAAAAGCAAAAAACGAAGGCGCGCCTTACGGGGGATTAGCTCTTGCAGGTATAATAATAAGCGCAATATCAATCGGCTTGGTCATATTGATATACGTTATAGTAATAGCTGCGGCTTCGGCGGCACTGTAAAAAAACGCGGACTACGCAGTCCGCGTTTTTTTATACGATAATCATATAATCCTTTTTATCCGAGCCGGTTAGCATATTATAAAACGCAAATTCGTTGGCGTCCGTTGCAAAGCATCGCTTTGCGGTTTCGCAAAGCCGCTCGTTATTTATTCCGGTGACTACGGGATAATTTGATTTTGCAAGCGCGGATAAAATATCGTCGGCTTTTCGTTTGTCGACTGCAAGCGGTTTTATGTACAGCTCCCCGTTTAAATATCTTTCGCAATCGTCGCTGTAAAGCTCAAGCGCGTTCGCACAAAGTATTCTTTGTATGCGCGAGGAGGAATAGCGCCGCGAAGTCGCGTCTTTTATAATTTCGTCAGTCTGCAGATGTACAAGACTTTTCAGTTTATTTTCAAGCCCTTCCGTACAGCCGTAAATTCGTTTCATATCTCTGATATCGGCTTTAAAAAGGAAGTGCCTGAGCGCGGTTTTATAATCTCCGTTTCCGGCGTTTTGCAAATCTTCGAATACGTGTCGGGGTACGTTGCTTTTTATTTGCTTTCTGTCTATGTTGGCGCGTATAGCGCTTGCGGAAGAAAAATTTTCTTTTATTTCAGAATCATTGTACGCCGCACCTATTCGTTGAACGGGAACAATTGTTATATCAGTCTGCAAATTAAGTATAGCCTTTGTGTATTCCAAACCTAAAATATTATTCGGGTTGGAAATTAGTAGTCGGTCTCCGCCGCAGGCAATAAAGGCGGAAGCATAGCTTTTAACGTAACTTTGTCCTTCATCAAGTTTTTCGTTTAAAATCGTTTTAAATTTTTGCGTTTCTTTATTAAGAAGTTTTGCGGAGTTGGTAAAACTTTGCGCGGTTCCGTTTTCACTGCCGAAAGCAAGCCATTTTATATCAGGAATAGAGGAAAGAATTTTAATTGCGCCTTTTGCAAAAATTTCCGCAGGAGCGACGGCAAAGGCGGCGGGTAACTGTATTAAACAGTCGGCGCCGCCTAAAATAGCGTGCCTTGCTCGGGTATACTTATCGAGTATACTCGCTTCTCCGCGTTGGGTGAAATTGCCGCTCATTATGCAAAGTAACGCATCGCATTCGGTTATGGCTTTTGCATTTTCTATTAAATATTTATGACCGTTATGAAAAGGGTTAAACTCGCAAATTATTGCACAAATTTTCATTATAAACTTTACAATTCCGTTTTTTTAATATATAATATTGCAGTACAAGCTATCTGCAAAGTTATTATACATTATTATTGCGGATAAATAAAGTGTTTTAAGGAGTATCCTATGTCATTACTTGATGAAATCAAGGCAAAAGCGGCGGCAAAGAAAAAAACGATCGTGCTTTGTGAGGGAGAGGACAAGCGCGTCATAGAAGCGGCGGCGCAAATAAGTAAAGAGGGCATTGCAAAAATAGTCCTTATAGGAAACGAGGTGGAGTGCAAAAAAGTTGCACCGAATGTGGATATTAGCGGAATAACTCTCGTTGATCCTCTTACTTCCGATAAAACCGAAAAATACGCCCGGCTTCTTTATGAAACAAGAAAGGCAAAGGGAATGACTGAGGAAGAAGCGCGTGTTCAAGCAAAAGACAGAACGATGTTTGGGGCGCTTATGCTTAAAGCAGGTGACGTTGACGGTTACGTTTCGGGCGCTTGCCACTCGACTGCGAATACTCTCCGTCCCGGTTTGCAGGTCGTTAAAACGGCGCCCGGTATAAATACGGTTTCAAGCTGTTTTATTATGATTGCTCCTCAAAAGCATAAATACAATCCGGACGGCGTTGCGGTATTTGCCGACTGTGCAATCAATATCGAGCCGACTGCAGAACAGCTTGCCGATATTGCGGTATCTTCTGCAAGAACGGCAAAGACAATCGCTGGAATAGAGCCGAGAATCGCAATGCTTTCTTTTTCGACAAAGGGCAGCGGTAACGACGACAAATTTTTTCAGACCGTTCCGAAAGTTAAACAGGCGGTTGATATTGCAAAAGTAAAGGCCCCCGACCTTATTTTGGACGGCGAATTTCAGTTTGATGCGGCCGTTGCGCCCGAGGTGGGCAAGCTTAAAGCTCCGGACTCTAATGTCGCAGGCAATGCAAACGTATTCGTATTCCCCAACATAAATGCGGGAAACATAGGCTACAAAATAGCGGAGCGCTTTGGCGGATATATGGCAGTAGGACCTATTTGTCAGGGATTTGCAAAACCCTTGAACGACCTTTCGAGAGGGTGCAGCGTCGAGGATATAGTTGCAACGGTTGCAGTTACGGCATTACAGGTAGAATAAAAACAGAGGTACTATATGAAAATTTTAGTTATCAATGCTGGAAGCTCGTCGCTTAAATACCAGCTTTTCGATATGGAAACGGAAAAGGTGCTTGCAAAAGGCGGTTGCGAAAGAATAGGTATCAGCGGCTCGCTTTTAAAGGCGAAGGGCAACGGATCGGAAAAAGTTTACGAACAGGATATGCCCAACCATAAGGTTGCAATTAAACTTGTGCTTGACGCTTTGCTTGATAAAGAGATAGGCGTAATCAAGTCGATGAAAGAGATAGGCGCAGTGGGACACAGAGTTGTTGCAAGCGGAGAATATTTCAAAAAAGCTACTTTGGTTACCCCCGAAGTAATGAAGACTTTGGAAGAAAAGACGTTTGAGCTTGGACCTCTGCACAACCCTGCGGCGGCAACCGGCGTCAGGGCCTGTTTGGATGTTATGCAGGGGACGCCTATGGTTTTGGTTTTCGATACTTCTTTTCATTCAACTATGCCGCCTAAGGCTTTTCTCTACGGTATAAATTATGACGATTATAAAAAGTATTCCGTCAGAAAGTATGGTGCGCACGGTACAAGCCATAAATACGTTTCGCAGACAGCGGCAAAGTTTTTGGGTAAGAAACCGGAAGAATTAAAAATTGTTACTTGTCATCTTGGAAATGGTTCTTCAATTTCGGCTGTCGACGGAGGAATATGCGTTGATACTTCAATGGGATTTACTCCGCTTGCAGGAGTGCTGATGGGAACGCGTTCGGGCGATGTCGACGCTTCGGCTGTCGAGTTCCTTGCAAGGAAGAAAGGACTTAATCACGCTGATATGGTGACGTATCTCAATAAGCAGTGCGGTGTTGCCGGAATTTCGGGCGTTTCAAGCGATTTCAGAGATTTATGTGCCGGTGCCGAAGGCGGAAACGAAAGGTGTCGGCTTGCACTTGATATGTTCGCTTATCAAACTAAAAAATTTATCGGTTCGTATGCAGCTGTAATGGGCGGACTTGACTGCATTGTATTTACAGCAGGCATAGGCGAAAATACGCCTACGGTCCGCGCTGATGTGTGTCACGGACTTGAATTTCTCGGTGTAAAATTTGACGATAAGGCAAACGATGTTAAAAACGACGGCTCGATTAGAGTTTTGTCAACAAAAGACTCAAAAGTTACAGTTCTCGTAATACCTACCAACGAAGAATTGGTAATAGCAAGAGAAACGGCTGAACTTTTGTAAAATGCTCGTTAAAAAAAGTTGACAAAGTTTTTATCCTATAATATAATTTTAAAGTCAACTTTTGATATGAAAATAGAAGTCAAAAAGCTAAACGCATTAAAAAAGTATACGGGTGTCTTTGAATACGATTATAACCCTCCTGAAAAAATGTGCCTGGTACCGCTTTGCAAAGTGGACGGAAGCGTTAAGGTTAAGGGGAGTTATGAAATTTATGAGGACGACAGCGTAAGCGTTAATTTCACAGTCAAGTACGGTTTAGTCGGTCAGTGTTCATACTGCTTGAAAGATGCCTGTGCGAGAGTGGATGAAACTTTTGACGTTTTGTTTGTTACGGAAGATGACCCTGACAACTATCGCTATGACGGAATTAATATTGATTTAAAAACCGCCGTAGACGACGCAATACTTTTCAGTCAGCCTAACGTGGTTTTATGCAAAGACGGC
>CAJTQE010000098.1 GCA_910578655.1 uncultured Christensenella sp. | reverse complement strand
CGGTATGGAGCTTGACGGCAAGCGCTTTTTCTACGTTAATCCTCTGGAGGTTATCCCAGGCATCTCGGGAATAGCCGCTACCCATTGGCACGACAAGCCCCAAAGACCCGAATGATGTATGCCACCCCTGCGGCAAATCCGCAGGGTAGACATTTTTAACGATAGGTAACCCTTTGATATAATCTCCAAGTTTTCCCCCGCCCCACACCGTACGTGACAGTTTCCCGTCATACGGCGTTCCATCAACAGTAATTTTTGTTCAAATTTGCACATCAGACTTAATCAATTCTCAATCAAGCACGATTTCAGGCATATGCGCCATAACTCTCAGCTTGTTTATTTTTTCTGACTGTTTTTCATCAGGCTTTACCATTGCAAGATACTTATTCAGCGTTTTTATATTGCTCGAATGAATTAAAATATGCACCTTATCGGAAACGATTATCAGATTTTGATATTCATCACCGCCGCCGTATTCAACAGGCGTTTTATGGTGACAGTCAATTTCATTCACCGCAAGTTTTATTTTTGTAACGGCACATCTGCCTTTTTGTGCAACGTACATAGCAATCCTGTTATCATTGTATTCAACACTTTGTTTTCCGCAGGGATTATTCATCAGATAATGCAGAATTTCAAAATCCACACAATCAAGATTTTTATGAATTTCTTCACGCCCCTGCGGCGTATATTTGTTGATAATACGTTTCTTGTCCAATGGGACACGGTGCTGTACATATGCAATCGGTACAATGGCATTTTCACCGATAAAGCGAACTTCACGGCTTGTCCCGTACTGCTTTTTAATATAGCTGTTTGTAATAGTACCCTTTTTGGTTATCCTGTGTTTCAGCCTGTTGTAAAGGCTCTTTTTGACATCAAAAGCGATTTTCTGAAAATCTAAATTAACGTGGGTCGCTATGCTGTAATAATTGTGAACGCCAATCAGATACGAGTTATACATCTGTATCAGCTTGAACTCCATACCCTTGTCATAGGTCTGTCGTATCTTACCGATAATTTCTTTGGAATATGACTTGATTTTCACAAGTTTTTTATCCTGAATATGCGCTTCTGCAACGTATTTCGGCTTTCCGCTTTTTTGTTTTCCTTTTTTTCTGACTTTAAGTTTAAAACCGAGAAAATCGGAATAGTGGCGTTTTAGATTAACTATTTTTGACTTTTCGGGACTTATTTCAAGCCCTAATCTGTCTTTAAGCCACAGCTTTGTTGCCTCAAACATTTTAACTGCGTCAGCACGGTTTCTGCAAAAGATTTTAAAATCGTCTGCATATCTTACGATGTAACACTCTTTCAAGGCAGTTTTGCGCAAATGATACACCTGCCTTGATTTATCGGGCGTTCCGTTTTTATAGATACGCTTTATATAATCTGTCTGGGTCGGGATATTTTCCCATTGGCTTGCCACCCACCAATCAAGTTCGTTAAGAACGATATTGGATAAAAGCGGTGAAATGATACCGCCCTGGGGCGTTCCCTTTTCGGGGAAACCAATTCCCGCAACCTCGGCTTTAAGCATTGCCGAGATTATACATAAAAGCTTTTTGTCGCGTATTCCCATAGCCCACATCTGCTTTAGCAGCTTTCCGTGATTTACGTTGTCAAAGAATGACTTTATATCAACATCAACCACATAATGCAAATTTAAATTCTGCATCATACGTTCTGCCTGTGCTATTGCATTTTCCGCACTTCTGTTAGGGCGAAAACCATTGCTTCGCTCAAAGAACTTTGCTTCGCAAATCGGCTCTAACACCTGTAAAACGCATTGCTGTATCAGCCTGTCCATAATTGTGGGTATTCCCAGCGGACGTGTTTTACCGTTGTCCTTTGGAATTTCCACTCTGCGAACCTTCTGCGGAATATACCAATCCAATTTCCGCCGAATATGGGATATTAAATTAACCTCCTTCCATTTATTCAAATCGCTTATCGTCTTTTTGTCCGCTCCTGCCGTTTTGCTTCCGCTGTTTTTACGCATATTTCTATACGCCAGCTTGATATTTTCGGGGCTTTTTATGATTTCAACCAAATCGGTGAAAATCTTACCCTTTTTGCTGTCGGTGTAAAGTTTATCAAATACCGACTGCATATCATAATATTCAGCATTGCGGAGTTTTTGCTTTTTGGGAATTTTCTTTTTGTCTGCCAAAGTCAGTTACTCTCCTTTCCGATTTTCGGATTAGATTTCGCTTTTCTTAGTCATACTCGAACCTTTGAAATTGTGCAATTTAAATTTTATATATTACTGTTGACTTGTGCCTATCCCTCCGCCGTGTTTCCACGGTTTCAACGGTACTGTGGCACTACTCTCAATCGGATTAAGAATTGTTATATGCAAATGCACTTTCCAATCCAACACTTCACAGTCTGCAACTAACTCCGTGTTCCGACCTTTCCACGTTCCGATATTCCTATCTCTTCATATATCCTTAGGCGTCCCTCTGAGCCTGTGTATATCCAGTACCTGTAATACTGCAAGGACTTTCATAGCAAAAATTCTTACTCGACCTCATACACTTCCGTATTCGGAATACGGCATTTCTGCCGCAGCGCTTTTTAGACCCGTACATTCGGGA
Organism: uncultured Christensenella sp.; assembly: GCA_910578655.1. Lineage (GTDB taxonomy): Bacteria > Bacillota > Clostridia > Christensenellales > Borkfalkiaceae > Coproplasma. The sequence continues at coordinate 2,022 of CAJTQE010000098.1, read as the reverse complement.
TTTCGTCAGTCAACAAAGACATTCTGACCATAGATATTTTATAGACCTCCGGCATATCATCTGCACACCTTACCTCTAAAGCGGTTTCCACAGCGATATTGCTACCCTGTTTGGGCAAATTTCTGCCGACTTCTGCGAGCTTTATACCATAATTCCCGTTGCACGGAATTAACGCATATCGCAGTTTTAAGGCAGGCGTTTCAAGGCGTTACCCTATCATTCCACCTGTCGGAATATCAGTTCTCCAAGAACCGTACTCAAATATTTTATTTTCATACGACCTTGTGCGTAACCTTTTCAGTTACGAACGTGTCGCACTCCTGCCCGCGCCGACGCAGTGCGCCAAAAGAGTATTGCCTCCCAATTTCCCGCGCAAAATCGCATTTTCCTGATGTGGTCGCAGCTTTATAGCAGGGTTCATTCCCGGAAAAGTCTGATGACTTCCGTCGTACTCCCGTCCGCGAATGGCGTTAAAAAGATTATTATATTTTTCAACATATTTTTCGCGGCGGTCGATGTCCTGCCAAATCCAGTTCTTAAATCCCTCCTTCATCTGACGGGCTTTTTCTTTTGCAAGCTGAGTCTCCTTTGCGTTGACCTCGTACCAGACTTTTCCGTCCTCCTCGCGGCGGTCGCGGACAACAATGTCACGCTGATTGAGCAGATTTTCAAAAATACAATAGCTGTTCATATGGGACGTGCCGTAAGTACCCGAAGCCGCAACGGAGTAATCGCGGTTCTTACCCTCAATTTTGTACTCGCCCATTCGCGTCCTGATAACGGGGTGCAAATCCATATCAGCCTTTGCATATTCCGTCAAGAATTTATTGTAGTCCTCAACGTCTATCCAGTTCGCGCCGATACGGACGGAAATTTCTCCCGCTTCAAGATTTTTTGGAATAACCCTTTCAAGCGCGTCCGCATTTTTCTGAAAATTTTCATCTATATGTTTTGCATAATCCTGCGCAATTCTCAGCTTTTCGCGGACGTGTCCCGACAAATATTCCGACGCGTCCTCATACCCCGAATATGGCTGACCCTCCTTTATTTTCGCGGGATTTCGGAAAATGTCGTTACCCAAATCCTCAATAAGCTGTTCGGGAGAAGAACCCGCAAGTCCCGCCATATACTCAATATCGACTTTTCCTATGCGGTCGATTGAGACTTGCAAAGCCTCCTGCGGCGTGTCAACGGAAGTGATTTCAAGTTCGGGCTGAATAGTCCGCTTAAAAAATATTTCGGACTTTTCCACCGTCTTTTTTTCGGTATCGACAATCTCCAAAGCGGCGAGAGTATTGTAATCATCATCGTGACGAAAACACCGCTCGTTCATAACGTCGGTAATGTTGCCGTAGGATTTTTTGAATTTATCGTACACCGAATTTAATTCCGCCTGCAATTTCAATAATTCCTCGTCGGGGCAGTCCGCTGCCTGCGCGTCGATGACCGCCATTGCCGCCCGACGAATTTTGTGCATACCAAGCATACGGTCAAGAGTTTTCCCCGTTTCCGCAACTTTCGTCATAATCTCATTTTCGCGAAAATACAATTTGCCGTCCACCAAGGTGTGAGTAAAATTTCTTACGGACGGGTCGGCGGGAATTACCTTTATATCGGGGTTTTCCGATATTTTTTCCTTGACCGTTTCTATTTTTCCCTCAATTTTTGAAATGGCATTTTTAAGCTGTTCGGACAGAGGTACAGACTTGTCGGCAACGCAAACCGTGACTTTACTGTCGTCTCCAAATTTTCCCTTCATTCGCTCGTCCCAAGCCATTTTTCCGAGAACCATATCGGGATTATCCACGAAATATTTGTTGCAGGGGATACCGTCCGCGGTCTGGGACATATGCACCCAATCGGGAATTTCCACCGTCATAGTTTCCCGCTTTTTAAGGAAAAGAATATCGGTAGTAACGCTGTCCGCGTCCTTAAATGTTCCTGCGGGAAGTCTTACCGCGCCAAGCAGATCACAACGCTCCGCAAGGTATCGGCGGGCTTTTTCATTAAACTTGTCCATAG
>CAJTQE010000097.1 GCA_910578655.1 uncultured Christensenella sp. | reverse complement strand
ATTCTAATGGCAAAGAAGTATTGCTACCTCTTTTCAGAAGGCAACGCAAGTATGCGCGAGCTTTTGGGCGGTAAAGGCGCCAACCTCGCTGAAATGACAAAAATCGGTCTTCCCGTACCTCAGGGCTTCACTATTTCAACCGAAGCCTGCACTCAGTACTACGAAGACGGCCGTAAAATCAACGACGGTATTCAGAAGGAAATAATGACGTATATCGAAAAAATGGAAAAGGTATGCGGCAAAAAATTCGGTGACAAAGAAAACCCGCTGCTCGTTTCTGTTCGTTCGGGCGCAAGGGCGTCCATGCCCGGTATGATGGATACTATCCTCAATCTCGGACTTAATGAAGACGTTGTAAACACCATTGCGGCAAAATCAGGCAATCCCCGTTGGGCTTGGGACTGTTACAGAAGATTTATTCAGATGTTCTCCGACGTCGTTATGGAAGTCGGCAAGAAATATTTCGAAAAGCTTATAGATGAAATGAAAGAGAAGAAGGGTGTTCAGCAAGACGTAGAGCTTGACGCTGACGACCTTAAAACTCTTGCAAACCAGTTCAAGGCAGAATATAAAAAGCAACTTGGAAAGGAGTTCCCCAACGACCCGAAAGAACAGCTTTTCGAGGCTGTAAAAGCCGTGTTCCGTTCGTGGGACAATCCCCGTGCAAACATCTACCGTATGGACCACGACATTCCCTATTCGTGGGGTACCGCCGTTAACGTACAGATGATGGCGTTCGGTAATATGGGCGACAACTGCGGAACGGGCGTTGCGTTTACGCGTAACCCTGCAACGGGTGAAAAGGGACTTATGGGCGAGTTCCTGACCAACGCACAGGGCGAAGACGTTGTTGCCGGCGTCCGCACCCCGATGCCTATCGCAAAAATGGCTGAAATTTTCCCTGACGTATACAAGCAATTCCTCAAAGTTTGCGACATTCTTGAAAACCATTACCGCGATATGCAGGATATGGAGTTTACTGTTGAAAACGAAAAACTCTATATGCTCCAAACCCGTAACGGTAAGCGTACTGCAGCGGCAGCTATCAAAATCGCTTGCGACCTTATCGACGAAAAAATGATAAACGAAAAAGAAGCGCTTATGCAGATTGACGCAAAATCGCTTGATATGCTTCTTCACCCCACGTTCGATGCGAAGGCTCTTGACGCTGCGAATAAGAGCAACGTGGTCGGCAAGGGTATCGCGGCTTCCCCCGGTGCTGCTGCCGGAACTATCGTGTTCACCGCAGAAGACGCCGTTGTAGAAGGCAAGAAAGGTAAAAAAGTAATTCTCGTCCGTCTGGAAACCTCTCCCGAAGATATCGAGGGAATGAAGTTTGCACAGGGTATTTTAACCGTTCGCGGCGGACAGACGTCCCACGCGGCAGTCGTTGCAAGAGGTATGGGAACGTGCTGCGTTTCCGGCTGCGGCGATATCAAAATGGACGAAGAGAACAAGAAGTTCACGCTTGCAGGCAAGACGTTCAAAGAGGGCGACGTTCTTTCGCTCGACGGTTCGACGGGCAACATCTACGACTGCCTTATTCCCACCGTCCCTGCAGACCCCAACTCGGGCTACTTCGGCAGAATAATGGCTCTTGCAGACAAGTATAAGGCTCTCGGCGTAAGAACTAATGCCGACACTCCTGCAGACGCTAAGCAGGCAGCTGCGTTCGGTGCACAGGGTATCGGTCTTTGCCGTACAGAGCATATGTTCTTTGACCCTGCAAGAATCGGCGCGTTCAGAGAAATGATTTGCTCCGATACCGTAGAAGAGAGAGAGGCTGCGCTTGCTAAAATAGAGCCTATGCAGCAGAAAGACTTCGAAGGACTTATGGAAGCGTTAGAGGGACAGCCTGTAACCATTCGTTTCCTTGACCCGCCCCTTCACGAGTTCGTTCCTACCGACGAAGAAGATATCAAAGCTCTTGCAAAAGCTCAGGGCAAGACAGTTGCTCAGATTAAGCAGATAATTTCCGACCTGCACGAGTTCAACCCGATGATGGGACATCGCGGCTGCCGTCTTACGGTAACGTATCCCGAAATTGCGGTTATGCAGACAAAAGCTGTCATTAAAGCGGCTATCAACGTACAGAAAAAGCACCCGAACTGGAAAGTCGTTCCCGAAATCATGATACCGCTTGTCGGCGAAATCAAGGAACTTGCTTTCGTTAAAAAGACGGTTGTTGAAACCGCTGACGAAGTTATCAAGGCTTCGGGCGTTAACCTCAAATACGAAGTTGGTACAATGATAGAAATTCCCCGTGCGTGCCTTACGGCTGACGAAATCGCTAAGGAAGCCGAATTCTTCTGTTTCGGTACCAACGACCTTACGCAGATGACCTTCGGTTTCAGCCGTGACGATGCAGGTAAATTCCTGCCCTCGTACTACGCAAACAAGATTTACGAAAGCGACCCGTTCTCCCGTCTTGATACGACAGGTGTCGGCAAGCTTATGGATATGGCTGTACAGAAAGGTAAAGCGGAGAGAAAGAGCCTGCATATCGGCATCTGCGGCGAACACGGCGGCGACCCCTCGTCAATCGAGTTCTGCCACGCAATCGGTCTGAATTACGTTTCCTGCTCGCCCTACCGCGTACCCATCGCGCGTCTTGCGGCAGCACAAGCGAATATTCGACACGAACGTAAAAAATAATCTATAAAACCCCATAAACAGCCCTTTTTCGATACGAAAAAGGGCTGTTTTTCTATCTTTTTCGACAAATTCATTGCAGGTCTTGCATTTGTTAGTATGGATAAAATAGCTTTTTCATGTAACAGAAAATCACGGTTTTGATGTGCTATTACACTGATTTTTAGGAATATGGCAGCAAGACAAGTAATAAGTAATCGAAGATCCATCATAAAGCCCTGCAATTAAGTATTTGCAGGGCTTTCACGTTCTCTTGATAGGGTGTATTTTAAGATAACTAATAAAATCAAAGGAGAACAAAAAATGAAAAATTATCAAACAAACGGCAACAGAAAAGTAGTGTTCTACGGACGGGTATCTACTGAACACGAAGCACAAACGTATGCTTTGAGCAATCAAATGCAATGGTATGAGGAGTTGAAGAAAAGTTATCCTAATTGGATTGTTATTGAAAGATACGTGGATGACGGTATTACCGGAACGCAGGCAAAGAAGCGTCCCGAATTTATGAGAATGATTGAAGATGCAAAATTAGGTAAATTCGATTTGATCGTGACACGGGAAGTTGCGAGGTTTGCAAGAAACACAATAGATTGTCTTGAAGTTACAAGACAGCTGAAAAATTACGGAGTTGAGGTGTTTTTTGTGCAAGACGGAATCTGGACTATGGAAAATGAAGGAGAAATGATTTTAACGATAAGGGCGATGGTAGCTCAAGAAGAAAGTCGCAAGATGACGGAGAGGATTAAAGCCGGACAAGCTATAAGCAGAAAGAATGGCGTGTTATATGGAAACGGCAATCTTTTGGGTTATGATAGGGTAGGAGATACTTATGTAATAAATGAAGAACAAGCGGAAACTGTACGTATGATATTTAGTATGTATGAATTGGGGTTTGGACTTCAAATGATAAGGGATGAACTTATTAAGAGAGAAAGAAAAAATTCCAGCGGACTTGTTAAATGGGATAACACAAGAATATTGCGTTGCCTGCATAACTCTGTTTACAAGGGCGTTATTGCTTATAATAAATCACATAGGAATAACTATCTTGAACAGAAAGTTATAGTTAACCACGATGAAAATATGTTTGAGTATGTTGCTGCTCACTTTGAACCTATTATATCCAAAGAACAGTGGGAGCACTGTAAACTTATCAGAGAAAGTAAAAGGAATTTGCGTATAGTCAATGTTGATGGCAAAGCAAAGATGCAGTATTTGGGAGTACATAAAAACGGTAATGTTTGGACAAAAAAGTTAAGATGCCGATGCGGATCTTCTATGCGCATGGACAAATGGCGGCCGAAATTGAACGGCGAAAAACCTGTGGGTTATAAATGCTATAATCAGTTAAATAAGGGAGCGAATAAAATTACAAACAGAGAAAGTGAAGGCTTTTGCGATATGCGAGCTATTTGCGGTTGGAAACTTGAGATGATGGCAAAGGCAGTTTTCAGAAAAGTTTGGAAAGATAGCGAGCTATTAGAAAATGCTATTAAAATCTTTATTAACGAAACAGTTATGGAACAGCAAGATATCAATAAAATAAGGAACAGCTATAAGTTGGAAATTAAAAAGTTGTCCGAAAAAGCAGAGCGTTTAATTGAAATGCGCTTGAACGGCGAAATAGACAGAGATACATATTTAAGATTAAAAGCGACCGTTGATGCGGACAAAGAGCAAGCCGAGCAACAGTTGCTTGATTATGAAAACTTGCCGAGAGTTGCGCGCATCCGTTTTCAAAAGAAGAAATCAAAAAGCATTTGCTTGATTTTATTGCGCCCAACAATACTGACTTTGACGAAAATATCATTGACAAATTTGTAAAGCAAATCAAAGTCGAAAGTGAAACCGAGTTCTCTTGGTGTTTGTGTTTTCATTTAAAAGAAAACTTTAGTACTGAAAAAAACTTGATGTGCAGTTTTACCATTTCATTCAATGATGCATTGAAATATAGAAATAAGAGAAAACAACTATTAAGGCAAAATCAATATAAAGAGTTGCTTGTGAAAGTCTATTTGTAGTATATATTGTAAAAAAAGTCAAAAGCAAATGTTATACGTAAAATTTGCAAAAAAAATGCAAAACATC
>CAJTQE010000096.1 GCA_910578655.1 uncultured Christensenella sp. | reverse complement strand
CTTTCTTATTCCGCTTTTTCCTGTTCACGCTATTTCTCCGCATAAAACCCGACATTATAAAATACAAATTAATTATACCATTCGGCAAAAAAAATGACAACAAAATGACGACTGTTTTATTAAAATTTTATATTAATGTATAGCAAAAAAGCGTATCACGAAAGATACGCTTCAAAATTTTAATTTTACCTAATTCAACTCTCCGCAAATTTGTTTGGCAATGAAATAAATATCGCCTGCACCGAGAAAAATTACAACGTCACCCTCTTTAGCTTTCGAAATAAAGTCCCGTATATCGTCGACGCAGTCGCCGTAGTCCGCATTCCTGATATTTTGCGCAAGGGTCAACGCGCTTCCGGCATCGTCAAAGTATTCACGCGCGGCAAACGTTTTGTATATTAATAAATTTTTAAGCGGCGACAAGACGTCAATAAAATTATCAAACAGCAATTTTGTTCTCGAATAAGTATGCGGTTGGAAAACGACGAAGATATTGCCTTTTGCTATTGCCCTTACAGTTTTCAACGATGCAAGCAACTCGTTGGGATGATGCGCATAGTCAGCATAATACACTGTGTTTTTAACTTCGGCAAGTTTTTCAAACCTGCGCTCAACGCCTTTGAAAAGGTTTAAACCGTCACTAATATGCTCATACGAAATACCCAAAGTCCGAGCAACGGCAGTTGCGGCAAGCGCGTTAAGAATATTATGTTTACCGTAAACGTTTAAGGTAACTTCACACTCTTTTTCTCCTCTCTCATATACCGTAAAAATACTGTTTCCGCCATTGACTTTCACGTCGTCTGCAAAGTAATCGGCATCGTTAGCAAACCCAAAAGTTATACCTGAAATCGGCAAATCATTATAAAGAGCAACCTTATGTACAGCACTTTCAGCAAAATCGACATACGCTTTTTTCAGCGCTTCTTCGCTTCCGTAACATTCAACGTGGTCGAGCTCGCTATTTAAAACAACTGAAACGTCCGGCTTTAAATGCAGAAAATTTTTTTTATATTCACACGCTTCTGTAATAAAAAAATCGTGACCGCAGCAATAAAAATTTGAAAAAGCTAAATCTCTTCCGCCGATGTGCGCCGTAAACTTTTTGTCTGCGGCGGCAAATATATGCGCTAGCATTGCCGTACAGGTAGTTTTTCCGTGACAGCCGGAAACTGCAATTACAGTTTTGAAATTCTTGCTGACTTCATATAAAAACTGACCGCGCGACATTAAGGGTTTATTTAGTTCAAGTGCCTTTTTATACCTTAAATCATTGTCACTGACAGCATCCGTATAGACGATAAAATCGTAGCCTGATATATCTTCAGCATTATCGTTCAAATTTATTTTAGCACCGCATTTTGCTAATTCTTCCACATATTCACTGGAACTCACATCGCTTCCGCCGACTTGCTTACCCAAACCGAGCATATATTTGGCAAGTCCGCTCATACTGACTCCGCCTATGCCTATAAAGAAAAAACTGCTGAATTTGCTGATTACGTCTAATTGCATAGTACATTTTATTAAAATTTTTGTGGATTTATCACGAAAAATTAAAATTTTTCAAAAAAATTTTAAAAATTGCACACTAAGATATTGAAATTATTTTTCTTTTATTGTACAATATAATCAATGAAAGTATAATCTGGTAGGTGAATAATGAAAATCTCAGATGTACGAATCAGGTTAGTTAACAAGGATAACAATAAACTCAAAGCCGTAGCTTCGATGACCATTGATGAATGTTTCGTAATACACGATATTAAAGTTATCGAAGCCGACGACGGTGCGTTTATTGCTATGCCTAGCAGAAAAACTAATGATGGCGAATATAAGGATATTGCACATCCGCTTAACACTGAGACCCGAGAAATTATTAAAAAAGCAATCCTTACGGCTTACTATGATGAACTTAAAAATTAAGTCACATTAATTGTTTTCCGTTAGTTAATACTGAATTTGTAAAATCAAGAAGTCCGTCAATTTGACGGACTTCTTGATTTATATTAATCATTTCTTTTTTTACCGAGATTTCTAAGCATCTGCGCAAACTTCGGAACGTTCTTATCGTTAGGACGTTCGATACTGTCGTCCTCATACTGCCCCGAATACTGAGAATACTGGGGCTGGACAGGTTGTTGCGGACGAGGCTGCTGATACTGCGGATATTGAGGCTGAACAGGTTGCTGCTGAACCTGTTGCTGTCTTATATAATAAGGGTCGGTAACAGACATTCTGTCGTCATGCTGCGCCGGGGTGTTATACGAAGCGTTGTCGTATATCCTTCCGCTCTGATACCCCCTCATTACGTTAGAATCATCGCGCTTGTTGTCAAAACCGGGAAACCCTGTCGCAATGACGGTAATTTCAACCTCATCACGCACGTTAGGGTCTATCCTTGCGCCGAATATAATATTAGCAGAGGCGTCGACAACACTTCTTACAAGCTCTGCCGCATCTGCAACTTCGTCAAAAGTAAGATCGTCACCACCGACAACGTTAAGAATGACGCCGCGCGCACCCTCTATAGTGGTTTCAAGCAAAGGACAGTTAACCGCTACCCTTACCGCCTCAATAATTCTGTTGTCACCCTTTGCAACTCCTACTCCCAAATGAGCCACACCCTTATCTTTAAGTATGGTTTTCACGTCCGCAAAGTCAAGGTTTATAAGCGAAGGATTGACAATAAGTTCGGCTATACCTTTTATACCCTGTTTCAAAATTTCATCAGCTACACGCAGCGCTTCACGCATAGGTGTGTTTTTAGCAACAACTGTTTTTATTTTATCGTTGGGAATAATTATCAGCGTATCAACATATTTCTTTAAGTTTTCAAGACCTTTCGCGGTATTTTCCATACGCTTTTTACCTTCAAAACCGAAAGGTTCGGTTACGACGGCAACAGTAAGAATTTTCATATCGCGTGCAATTTTGGCAATTACCGGAGCTGCCCCCGTACCTGTACCGCCGCCCATGCCTGCGGTGATAAATAAAAGGTCCGTACCCTCAACTGCCTGAGTTAAGGCTTCTTTACTCTCTTCTGCCGCCGCTCTGCCCACGTCGGGATCTGCGCCTGCGCCAAGTCCTTTGGTTAGCGCGCCTCCTATCTGAATTTTATTTTCGCAAGGTGAGAGCGCCAAAATTTGACTGTCGGTATTTACTACGAAATACTCCGCACAGTTAATACCGGCATCAAGCATTCTATTGACCGCATTGTTTCCTGCGCCGCCGACACCGATAACTTTAATTCTGGCTCTACCCGAAATGTTACTATTGTTATTGCTACCTGAAAAATCATTAAACATTATTACTTCTCCTCTGTAATAGATTTATGAAATGTTACCGCGATACGGCATCAGTCAATGCGGTATAAAGCAAACTTAAAAGTGAAGAAAACTGCGGTTTATCATAGTACGGTACCGACGGAGCGACAACCTCAACATTTCTGACCAGCCGGTTTGATATGTGTTCCACCGTGCCTCTGACAGTTTTAATACTTTCACCGGTAATGAGCATCGTCTTGTTTTCAAAGTTTTTGCCCTTGAAACCCTGAATACACTCTTCTACCGTTTCACAAATTCCGTCAAGACCTTCGCGAACCTTATCACGCAAAATTATGGTAGAGTATTTGTATTCCTGTCCCTCGTAAATGCACTCAATTACACCACCCAAAGTTTCTTTGGCGTTAAGATTTAACTGAGTTAAAAAACTGACTGCTACGTCAAACGGAACGTCAAGTTCTGTCATTAAATATACTGCTAAATGCGCTATACCAACAGAAAAAGCCTCGCAAAACGCAATTCCGTTGCCACAAATAACACTGTAACTTGACGAAATGTAGCCTATATCCAATAGAACCGCGTATTCATCGCGCTGTTCGGGCGGAACAAGGTAAATTGCCTGCGCATATACAGACGGTATAAGTTTTATATCCTTAACCGATGATATATTTTTAAATGCATTGGAAACATAATTTATAAATTTATTACTGCACTGATAGAAACAAAACTTACCGCGCAAACTATCGCTTACAGAACCGACAGGATCTATAACCTTGCGCTTGTCGGATAAGACATAATACATACAACTATGACGGACTGTTCTGTAATCTTTCTCCTCTTCGGGCATTGACATACCGGCAAGATACTCGCAATCGTCGGAAGTTATTTTTTTTGCCGACTGAAAACTCATAATCTTGTCCGCTTGAACTACTTTTGTAAATTCCGCAGGAACGCCGACGTAAAAAGTTTTTATTCCGCCGAAAGCGGCAATGGTACTCTTCACCACATTGTTAACAGCAGAATAAAAGCTGTCTACGTCAACCATATCCCCTTCGGCATACCCGTCGTACGTACAAGAATATTTGCTTTTAATAATAAACGTATTGTTTACGCCCTTTTCACCGACTACTGCAGTAATTTCTAAGGAACGAATATCCAATATCGCAACGCTTTTCTTTCGCATAACTTATAGTCGACCTAACAAAATACCATTTCTATAATTATATAATATACAGTTTATAAAAGTCAACTAAATAAAACTAAAAAGCGGTTTGACAAAACCGCTTTTTTATTTACATATTCAATTTATACCGCAGAGTAATCTGCGTTAATCAAACCGCTTTCTCCGCCTATACGGTAGCCTCTGACAGTGCCGTTCAGCTTTTGTCTGTCGCTTAACGAACAGAACTTTTGATAGGTGGCAGCAATCTTTTCTTCATAACTATCCAGGTAGTCGTCAATTTGAATTATAAGTCCGCAACGCAAATTAAACGTCAGTTTATCGCTGTAACCCTC
>CAJTQE010000095.1 GCA_910578655.1 uncultured Christensenella sp. | reverse complement strand
TTAATTTGCTTTCAGTTCCTTTTTCTGTTTTTTAAACGTGGCGTTTGCCTCGTCAAGCATTTGTTTGGTTGCAGGCTGAGGCTGATATAACCCCCTCGTCTGCATTTGGTTGAAAATGCAAAGCTGATTTTCGGCAACGCCCAAGAGGTTGGTGGAAATATTTTTGCGCACGGAGTTGGTACCGCTTTCGTACAAAACCGTGGTGTAAAGCGCCATAAGCTGCTTTTCCGATTCAAGCAAATCTTGCAAAGTGTCTTTCTCGTTTAACGTGCAGTCCATTTTTGTTAATCTCATTTCAGCCCCCTATAAGCTTCAAAAGCGCGTTATAGCGCTGTTCGTGTTCGTCTGCGATTCTTGCCACCGCACCTGCCAAATCCACGTCGGTAAGCGTGTTCGAATATGCCCTCGCCTTTTTGCAAAGCAGTCCCTCCGCAGTCAAAGCGTCGGAAATCAGCTGTAATTCCTTAGAAGTTATTTCTGCCATATTTTTGTCCTCCGCACGGTTTATTGACATTAATCACCCTTTTTATACGATTGACAACGAAAAACTAATTTGCTAAAATAATTTTATGACCACCAATGAGAAGACTATTGCCCTTACGGGCGCAACGGGAGCTATGGGCGGCGAGGTACTCAAAAGCCTTATGGAATCCGACAATAATTTTAAAGTCAGATGTATTCTTTTTTCGGCCGAAAAGAGAATACCCTCTTTTGTGTCTAAGCTTTTGAAAAAATACCGCAAACGCATTTATGCGTTCAGGGGCGATATTGCCTGCCCCGAGGACTGCGCGCGTCTTTTGGACGGAGCGGACTACCTTGTCCACTGCGCCGCGCTTATACCGCCAAAGTCGGACCATAATCCGCACGGTACATACCTTAGCAACTTCGTCGGCACGAAAAACTTAGTGGACGAAATTATAGCAAAAGGTAACACTGTCAAGTACGTGCATATTGCAACGGTTGCCGTTTACGGCAACCGTTCTTTCCCGCACGTATGGGGGCGTGTGGGCGACCCGATTATTTCAAGCGACTACGACGCATATTCGCAATATAAACTGAAAGCCGAGCGGTACGTGCTTGACAGCGGACTTAAAAATTTTGTTTCGCTGCGCCAGACCGCGGTGCTGCATAAGTATATGTTTGCAAACAATTTAAAGGACGGGCTTATGTTCCACACAAGCTGGAATTGTCCGCTTGAATGGGTTACGGACGTTGACAGCGGTATACTTATACGGCATCTTGTGGAATACGATTTAAACAACAAGCTTGACGGGTTCTGGAATAACATCTACAATATCGGCGGCGGCAAAAACTGCCGCTTAACGGGCTTTGAAACCTTCGAGCAATGTTTTTCGGTGATGGGGCTGCACACTAAAAAGATATTTAAGCCGAACTGGAATATTGCGCGCAACTTCCACGGAGTTTGGTTTTACGACAGCGACAAGCTGAATGAATACCTTAACTACCGCACGGAGAACAACGAAATATTCTGGAAGCGAATGGGCAAAAAGTACGCTATATTCAAGCTTGCGAAAATCGTTCCGTCCGCGCTTATTTCCAAACTTATAATTCGCAGGCTTTTCAAAAACACGAATGCGCCGAAATACTGGATAAAGCACCGCATTGACGGCAGAGTGAAAGCTTTTTACGGCTCTTACGAAGCTTACGAAAAAATAGGCACGGACTGGAAAGGCTATCCCCTGCTTTGCGAGGGTAAAACCGAAAACGGCGAAATAGATTACGAAGCTTTGAAAAACGTCAAAAATGCAAAGGCGCTGTTGCTTGAACACGGTTACGACGAAAGCAAACCGCTTGCAAAGCTTGACTTTGCCGATTTAAACGGCGCCGCCGGGTTCAGGGGCGGCAAATGCCTCAGCACAGATTACGGCGGCAACATATATAAAAAAATAAGTTGGCAATGCCGCTGCGGACATATTTTTGAGTCGGCTCCGCACACTATATTAAAGGGCGGATACTGGTGCCCCAAGTGCTGCGAACCGAAACCGTGGCGTTACGGCGCGATTGCGGATATTCCGTTCTACGCGCAAGTATATTTCGATACGCACACACGGGAAGAAGTAAACGACGTTTACCCCCTTTCCGAACACGAGGATGATTTTATAGTAAACAAATGAAAGTTGCATTATATGTTTTTTCGGGTACGGGAAACACGCTTAAAGTAGCGGCGCTGTACAAACAGTACCTCAACGCAGAAGTGACGGTTTACAGGATAGCCAAAAGCAGCCCTCTTCCCCCTCCGCCCGAACAGTTTGATTTAATAGGATTGGGCTATCCGATACACGCGTTCAGCGCGCCGGAGCCTATATTGAAGTTTGCAAAAGCACTGCCTCAATTGCACGGCAAGCGCACTTTTGTATTTAAAACTTCGGGCGAGGGGCTGCACCTTAACGACGGCTCGTCGCAGAAACTGATTAAAATACTCAAAGACAGGGGCGGCGACGTTCTTTTTGAACGGCACTACGTTATGCCGTACAATATGATTTACCGCCATTCCGACGAAATGGCAAAGCAAATGTGGATTTATACGCATGCTATGGTTAAGCTGAACGCGCGGCAGATAGAAAACGGCATACGCGAAAATACAAACCAAAGTATTTTCAAGAAGATATTTTCCGCGGTGTTCAGAGTTATCGAGCAACCGTTTGCACACGTCCACGGTCCGCTTTTCAAGGTCAACGCAAGCAAATGCGTGCACTGCGAAAGGTGCGTTAAAACCTGTCCGCAGGCAAACATCACTTATAAAGACGGAAAATTCGAATTCGGGACGGACTGCGTGCTTTGTATGGGCTGCTCGTTTCAGTGCCCGACCGACGCTATTTCAGTAGGTTTTTTCAAGTTCTGGAAAGTGAACGGCAGCTATCGTTTAAACGAACTTAAACGCAACGAAAACCTGTACTTCCCCCTCGTTCCCGACAGAGCAAAGGGAATTTACAGACTGTATAAAAAATATTACAAGGAATGCGACGCTCAGCTTGAACAGGCGAATATAAACGTCGCTGACTTCATAAACTAAAACAATGAAATTAAAAAATTTTTTTATCGATGCGGCTAAGGGCGCGACGATAGGCGTTGCAATGATTATCCCGGGCGTAAGCGGAGGAACGCTTGCAGTGCTTTTGAACGTATACGACAAGCTTATCGGCGCTATAAGCAATATACTGAAAGACTTCAAAAACAGCGTTAAAACTCTGTTGCCGATTATGCTCGGCGCAGTGCTTGCGGTTGCGGCGGCGTTCTTTCCGCTTAAATACGCGCTTAAATACGCGCCGTTCCCCACCGTAATGCTGTTTGCAGGGCTTATGCTCGGCTCCTGCCCGAAAATGGTCAAGGACGGAATGAAAAACGGTTTTAAGGCGCTTGACGTTCTTTCCGTACTACTGCCGCTTGCGCTGGTTATAGGTATTTGTTTTATTCCCAACCTCGGCAGTGCGGATTTAAGCAAAAATATGCCTGTTTACGGGTATTTCCTGCTTATTCTGATAGGTGCTGTTGCAAGCTGCGCGCTTGTTGTTCCCGGCATAAGCGGCTCTATGCTGCTGCTGATATTCGGATATTACAACGAAATTTTTGAAACCGTTTCGCTTTTGAAAGACGATTTCGGACACGCAATACTCGTGCTTTTTATATTTGCAGTCGGCATAATCGTAGGATTTTTCAGTATAGCAAAGCTGATGAAATATCTTTTGGGCAAGTTCCCCCGGGCGACTAACTGGGCGATTATCGGGTTTGTAATCGGCTCCATCCCTGCGATATTTATAACCTATGACAATAATTTCCCCGAATTTATGTATTCGTCGCTGACAACGGCGCATATCGTCGTCGGCTGCGTGCTGTTGGTTCTGGGCGTCATAGAAGTTACGCCCTGACGGCTTACGTTGAGCATAGAAACAAAACCTCCTTCGCAGACCGTACTATCGAAAAAGAACAAAGCGAACCCCCCGAAGCGGAATAAACCGCCTCGGGGATTTTTAAGCAAAAATAAAGAGGGCAGAAAATTCTGCCCTCTTTATTATTTCTTTTTGTTTTTGAGCGTGTTCTTAATTACGATACAGCATCTCAGCATAACTTCAAGGCATTCATCAAGCAATTCGGCATTGTCTTTATCCATAGTGCGTTTTGTAAGCGCGTCGTTGACTATGACCGCAGCGTAATTAAAAGACGTATACAGGTTTTTTAAATTGTGCTGTACTCTTCTAAAAGCTTTGTCGTTTGCAAGATGAAAATTGTAAATCTTTTGCAGGTCTGCGCTTGCCGATTTAAACAGCTTTGCACTGCGCGTTTCCTGTATCGCGTTTATATCTTCCACGAACTTATCAAGAAGTTCTATCATCTTTATGTCTTCGAGCTCAGGCATACAGTACCCTCTTTAAATCTTAAATTATTCGGTCGGTTTTACGACGCTGTTAAATCCCGTATTGATTGTAGGCGACATATTTTTATATTCTTTTGCGCCTGTTCCGGCAGGAATAAGCTTGCCGATTATTACGTTTTCTTTAAGACCTATAAGGGGGTCAACCTTATTCTTTATAGCCGCGTCGGTAAGAACCCTTGCCGTTTCCTGGAATGACGCCGCAGAAAGGAACGAGTCGGTAGAAAGCGCGGACTTGGTTATACCCAAAAGTACACGCTTTTGAAGTGCGGGCGTACCGCCTGTTTCTATTGCCTTTTGGTTTTCCTCTTCAACCGTGAACATATCAACCGTTTCACCGGGTAAAAGATTAGTTGAGCCTGCATTTTCTATCTTAACTTTTCTAAGCATTTGGCGAACGATAATTTCAACGTGTTTGTCGTTGATGTCAACGCCCTGCGAACGGTAAACAGACTGAACCTGTTCCAAAATATAGTCCTGAACGCCCTTTACGCCAGATACCCTTAAAATGTCCTGAGG
>CAJTQE010000094.1 GCA_910578655.1 uncultured Christensenella sp. | reverse complement strand
GTCACAAACTTCATACAAAAGATAAGTATTGAATAAATTACCCTTAAACTTAAAACTCTCGTAATCTATCATTTGCTGCTCATATTTTCGCCGTTCACGCACCTCTTCTATGCGAGGATTACTATCCAAACCCGATAAAACAGCGCTATCCGAAACGTAAAGCATATGCGGTTTCTTATTCTGTGCATAATCAACAAACAATTCCCGGGTAAGCGGATCAAAATACTTCTTAGGCTCAGACTTTTTGTCGGCAGGCTCCGTCTGCTTAACTGCATTAAAAGATATTCTCGTTGGCATTGGATTTTGTACTTTGGTTGACACTATTTCAGGCATTCTAACGCTATCTGTAACAAATTTTGCAGCACTCGCCGCGCCATCTAAAATATCAGTTAAAACAGAATAAATTAAACTGAAAACAGAATGCGCATTCAACATTCTTACATCCATTTTATTTGGATGTACGTTTACGTCCACATACTTCGGATCAATATCAATATTCAGCACATAAAACGGATATTGCTTTTTCATCATATATGTAGCATAACAGCGCGAAACAGCTGAATTAATTGTATTGTTAATAACGTAACGCCCGTTTAAAAATGTCGTTTGATAGGTCTTATTCGGCTTGAAAAAATTTTGATTTCCAATAAAACCGAATAGCTTTATACCGTACTCTTCAACGTCAATTTTATAGCAATTTGAAATAGTTTTTGCGCCGTAGACCTGTGCAACAACTTCATCAAATCCACCGCCATCCGACTGCAATTCAAGTTTACCGTCAGCAAAGTATCTGAACGCTACTCCGTAATTGCCCAAAATAAAACGCGTAACCAAATTAGTTATATCCGCCTTTTCTTTTTTATCGTCACGAAGATATTTCGCCCTTGCAGGGATGTTGTAAAACAAATCGCGCACGCTTATTTCAGTTCCTTTTTCCAAAGCCGCAGGCTCTACCGCACCGACGGTACCATCAACGCATTTGACTTTATAAGCAGAATTGCCCTCGGTTACCGATATCATCTCAACCAAAGATACTGCAGATATACTTGCAAGAGCTTCACCCCTAAAACCTAAAGTTGAGATATGTTCAATATCTTCGGCAGTTGAAATTTTACTCGTCGCGTGAGGAAAAAACGCAGCACGCATATCGTCGCGCTCAATACCGGTACCGTTGTCGATAACCTGCACAAGTTGTTTGCCGCCGTTTTCTATGCGTATTTCAATTTGCGTTGCGCCCGCGTCGATACTGTTTTCAACAAGTTCTTTTACCACAGAATACGGACGGTCTACAACCTCACCCGCCGCAATTTTATTATAGACGTTTTTTGTAAGAATGTTTATTTTTTTCATATATACCAAAATGTATCCAAATTAAATATTTTTAACTTTTTCAACCAAATCACCCAAAATCAAAAATGCTTGCATGGGCGAGATGGAATTGACGTCAATTTCGCGCAAAATCGTTTCCACTTCGGAATGAATAGGTTCTTCTTCATCTTCAAAATGATTTTCAAATTGTTTGTCGCCGCTTTCAATTTGCTTGAGTATCTGCTTTGCTCTGTCCGTAACAACCGATGGCACGCCAGCAAGCGAAGCGACTTCTATACCGAAACTTCTGTTCACTCCCCCACGCATAATTTTTCGTAAAAACACCACACCGCCGTTTACTTCTTTGACTGATATTTTATAATTTTTAACACCTTCCATCTTATATTCAAGTTCAGTCAGTTCGTGATAATGGGTTGCAAATAACGTCTTTGCCATAACGTGCTGCGTTAGATATTCTATTACTGCCCAAGCAATGCTAAGTCCGTCGTAAGTGCTTGTCCCCCTGCCAACCTCGTCAAGAATTAAAAGACTGTTCGGCGTTGCGTTCTGTAATATAGAGGCAACTTCAATCATTTCAACCATAAAGGTACTTTGGTCCGAAATCAGATTGTCACTTGCGCCTACACGCGTGAACACCCTGTCAATAAGTGGAATTTGGGCAGATTTTGCAGGAACAAAACAACCCAAATGCGCCATAATCGCTATGATTGCAGTCTGTCGCATATAAGTGCTTTTACCCGCCATATTCGGCCCCGTCAGAATCATAGTCCTGTTTTCGGCTCCGTCAAGCAATAAATCGTTGGAAATAAATCGTTCTTTGGAAATAACTTCAACAACGGGATGTCTTCCGTCTTTTATTATCATAGGCTGATTGCTATCCACTATTTCGGGTCTGACGTAACGGTTTGTCTTTGCTATTTCGGCAAAACTCACAATTAAATCAAGCTGAGCAATTGCACCTGCAATCATTTTGAAGTTGTTTATATTTTCCGAAAGCACAGACTTTATATAATCATAAATTTGCGCTTCTATTTTAAGCGCGGCATCCTCACTTCCGAAAATTTTATTTTCAAGTTCCTTCAGTTCGTCAGTAGTATACCTCTCTGCATTTGCAAGCGTCTGTCTACGCTGATAACTGAGCGGGACTTTATCTTTAAACGATTTTGAAACTTCTATATAATACCCAAAAACTCTGTTAAAGCCTATTTTCAGCGTTCTTATTCCGGTAGCATCGCGCTCTCGCGCCTCAACCTCAAAAAGCAACTTATTTACATCTCTTTTTATAGCGCGCAACTCGTCAAGCTTTTCGTTAAATCCCTCTTTTATATATCCTCCATCTTTTAACTGTGTAGGCGCGTCAAGACTTATAGCTCTGTCAATTAAATCGGAAACAGGGGACAAATCAAGTAAATTGACAGCTATATCTTGTAATATTTTTGATTTGAACCCTGATAATTGAAATTTGATATTCGGTATCGCAGTAAGCGACTGCGACAACTTAATACAGTCACGAGGCAAAATATTATTATTGCTTACCTTGCCCGTCAACCTTTCGATATCTTTAACCTCTTTCAGAAGGTCAGCAATTCCAAGCCTTATTACGGTTGAATTGAACAGCTCTTCAACTCCGTCAAGCCTGTCGTTTATAGCTTCTTTGGAAGCATATGGATACAAAATACTGTTATTTAAAAGCCTTGCCCCCATTGCAGTCTTAGTTTTATCCATAAGCCACAAAAGCGAACCGTATTTTTTGTTTTCCCCCAAGGTTTTAACTAATTCGAGATTTCTGATCGCCGCGCCGTCAAGTTGCATAAAACTCTCGCTTGCGACGTACTTGACGCTATCAATATTTTTAAGGGCATGCATTTGTGTTTCTCTCAAATACTGCAACAGCGCGCCCACAGCACAGACCGAACCATTTTTCCCCGATATGGGATAAGCGGAAAGAGTCTTGCAATTAAACTGTTCCAAAACCGTTCTTTCCGCAGTTGAATAATTGAACGCCATTGATGGATAATTTGAAAAATGCGGTAAAAGCCCGCGTTCTATTTCGGCAATATTCTGCGACGACAAGAGCATTTCATCATTGCAGATAACCTCTTTTACACTAAGTTTCTGCATCTGCCCTACAGCTTTTTTCAAACTGTCCTCACCGTCGAGTTCAGTGGCCGTAAGTTCACCAGTAGTAATATCAGCCCAACATAACGCAATTTTTGCATTTTCTTTATAAACGCAACAAATAAAATTGCTTTCGCGTTCGTTGAGGTGTTCATCATCGATAATCGTTCCGGCAGTAACTACGCGAACGACGCCACGTTCCACAATTTTCTTATCGGCTGAAGGTGTTTCCAACTGCTCGCATATCGCAACTTTTTCACCGAGCGAAACAAGCTTTGCAATATACGCATCAGCTGCGTGGAACGGAATTCCGCACATGGGTGCGCGTTCTTTAAGTCCGCAATCTCTGCCCGTCAAAGTTAAATCTAAAAGTTCTGAAGCCCTTTTTGCATCATCAAAAAACATCTCGTAAAAGTCGCCGAGCCGATAAAAAACTATGCAGTCCTTATACTTTTCTTTGACCGATAAATAATGCTCCATCATTGGTGAAAGTCCCATAAATTTACACCTTCTCGCCTATCAGCGAAACACCGTTTGCCCTTTGTATTTCTATATTTACGAAATTGCCTATTTCATTATCGGAGCTTGCGAAGTACCCCATTCTGCCGTATTCGTCCCTACCCATATACAATTGCTTTTTAGGATCAAAATCTTCACAAAGAATTTCAATAGTTTTACCTACGTAATTTTCAGTATGCCTGCGCGTCTGACAATTTACAAGGTCAACAAGCTGCATAATTCGCCTTTTCGAAACTTCTTCGGAAATTTGATCCGGCATTTTTGCCGCAACGGTTCCGTTCCGTTTTGAATATACGAAAGTGAACGCGGACGAATAATTTACCTTCTTAACCAAATCGAGCGTTGCGTTAAAGTCTTCATCGCTCTCGGCAGGAAAACCGACGATAATATCGGTTGTTACCGCACAGTCCGGTATGTGTTTATGCAGAACTTCTATTTTTTTCAGATAATCTTCAACTGTGTACTTTCTGTTCATTCTTTTAAGCACGTTGTTTGAACCGCTCTGCACCGGCAAATGCAGACAATGACAAATTTTAGGATACTTTGCCATTACAACCGCAAGCTCTTCCGAAAAATCTTTGGGATGACTAGTCATAAAACGAACTCTAAACTTTCCGTCAAGACTTGCGATTTTTTCGAGCAGCTGAGGAAAAGACAAATCATCGGTACCATTTCCGTAAGAATTGACGTTTTGACCGAGCAATGTTATTTCCTTGTAACCATCTGAAATCAAAGACTTTACTTCGGCAATTATATCTTCTGATCTGCGGCTTCTTTCGCGTCCCCTGACGTAAGGTACTATGCAATAGCTGCAAAAATTATTGCAGCCATAAGTTATATTGACCCACGCATTAGGATAACTCGTTCTAAACGGTTTATTTCCTTCATAAATACTGCCGTCATCCTCTTTGATTTGAATTACTGCTTTTTTCTGCTTTTCTTTCAGT
>CAJTQE010000093.1 GCA_910578655.1 uncultured Christensenella sp. | reverse complement strand
AGCTGATTTTTGCGGCGGCGGATGTTTCCGAGCAGATTTCGACGGCTTCGAAGGAGGCGAGCGGTACCGGTAACATGAAGTTTATGATAAACGGCGCGCTTACTATAGGAACGCTTGACGGTGCAAATGTAGAAATGTCAAAAGCTGTCGGACGAGAGAATATTTTTATATTCGGTTTGAAATCTGATGAAGTTGACCAAATTTGGCAGTCTGGTTATAACGCAAGTAAATATTACAACGAATCGCCCCGTTTAAGAAGAATAATAGAAGCGTTAATAGTAGGCTTTAACGGAGAATCTTTTTCCGACATTGCTAATTATCTTTTAACTGATACTCCGGTAGCCGACCCGTATATGTGCATGGCTGATTTCAGTGCTTATAGTTCAACACAGCAAAAACTTTCAAGGCTTTATTCGAAAGATAAGATGTCGTGGAACCAAAAATCTTTAAGAAATATTGCCTCTGCCGGAATTTTTGCAGCCGACAGAGCCGTTAAAGAATACGCCGAAAATATTTGGAAATTAAAATCTCTCCACACAGAGAAATAAGAAATAATAAGGTATTTAGCGAAATATTGCTAAATACCTTGTATTATGTCTGACATAACATTAATATGCACACAAACTTTTTATTCTGTTACATTTCGTTTACATCAATAACAAATAGCAAAACTTTATAACGGAAACAATATAACCGCCTTGACAAAATAAACCGTAAAAGCGTTATAATTAAAAGACGAAAGATAAAAGAAAGCGGAAAGACAGTTTTTAAATAATTTACCGCATTATGTTAGACATAATAATTAAAAACCGCTCTGTATTTGACAAAACGGCTATTTTATTTATTTTAAGTTCGTTTAAAATGATTTTGTGCCTTATCAGAAAAAAACCGAAATTTTAAAAAAATCTTTAAAAAATCTATTGACAAACGCTTTTAAACAATGTATTATGTTATCGAAGATTTAAGTGTTCGTAAAAGCTAACAGAGTTTTACGAATAATTACAATTTAATTTCTAATAAAATCTAATAGCCGCAAACATTAAATTTAATTGTTTGTAAAACTGGGCTTTTAGCGGGATACTTCAACTGACATAATCTCCGCATTATGGCAGGTGAATGTACCAACAAGATTTGAACTTCCGATAGAAAATTATCGGAGGTTTTTTTTATGGAAAAAAACAAAATCAAATTCAAAAAGGCATTAAGCGAAAAGAGCGGTAAACCGTACAGCAGCATTTGCGTTGATTTGGGTTATCGGGAAGTAACACTCACATTTGACAGTGCAGTAATTGCGGAGTTATTGGACTGTACACCTCGTGAATTGGCAGGTTGTCCTCTGGGTGAAAAAGTCATTGGATATTTTGAAACGGACGGAATAAGCGGAGTAGGGGGCGGCGAAAATGGCAAGAAATAATCGGCGTAAAAACTACTCAATGAAAGAGCGTATCAGTTATCACGAAGGTAGAAGTAAACTTGGCGGTAAGTGTGGTGCGTATTCGGCAGGATATGTAAAAGGCGCACGAACGGCGGCAAGTAGGGCTAAAAAATATTATGGTAATAATGGGGGTGCAAAATGAGGAAGTCAACGTTAAGAGGAATAATCTCATTAGTAATATGTGTAGTACTTGCCGCAGGCGTTTGTTGTTTGGGCTTTGCGTCACGTGACGACAACGGCAAATGGTTCGGCAATTTTGCGAATATGTCCGAATGGCATTGGACGGATAAAACGCAGCCGCCTGCGGATAACCCTAACGACAATATGCAGGTAACGACGCCCTCCGGCGAAAGCGGTATGGCAATTAAAGCAACGAAGCTTGCGCGCAGCGAATACGCGGCGAACGGTATTTCACCGCAAGCGGAAACAGCATACTGGTTAAAGGCAACGCTAACCCCTGCCGAGCCTACAAACCCCGAGATATTGTGGACAATGACTTGGGCAGATACAACAAACGAATGGGCAGCTAATAAAGCGGTAGCGGATTATATAACAATGGCAATAGATGTCGATACCCACGGCGTGCGAGTATCGTGTATGGCGGAATTTGCCGAAAGGATATTAATAACGTCGACTTCGAGAAGCAACCCTACGTTAAAAGCTAATTGCTATTTAGACTACGTAAGGAAACTTACCGCGATAGAAGATTTAGCTATTGAGGATGGTTTTTGTTTCAGCGGTGGGGCTTTGAGCCTTAATTGTCGTCCAGTGTCTACGGTCGGAACTATCGGACCGGATTTTAGGTTTCAAGTAGAAGATATACGAATGTCTGACGGTTTTGTTGAGCAGGTTTATTGCCCAAAGTTAACCGAGTATGACGGCGTCGAGGAATGGGACATAGATAAGCTTTACGCCGAGTTTACCCTCGGTAACGGATACATACCGTTTACATCGGAGGGCGAGCTTATAAGCTTTGCCGGAAAAACGTTTTCCGAGGTAGCGTTGGGCTATAACAGTGCGTTTTTTGATAACTGTCTTGCATACTGTCTGCAAGACGGAAATACGGATATTTTTGAAATTACGATAACAATAACGGCAACCCATAACGGCGAGGTCTATTCAAAGCTTACAAAAACCTTTTATCCCGAAATATTAGTAGACGGTTTCGAGATAGTAGCAACGGGGCTTGGATTAAGCGACACGAATATAAAGTTTTAAGGTGAACTATGTTATGTAAATTCATAAAGTACAACGGAATTATAACGACAGTTTTTTCCTTGCTGCTTGTGTTGATACTCATTATAGGGCAGGGGTCAACCTCTGCCCTTGCCGCCACATCGAATTACAGCGACGTATTAACAGACTTAAAGAAAGACGAAAGCTTTGACCCCTCCGCATACCCCGAAAAGCCCAAAGATTATTCGGTAAACGTAATACAGGTAGCGGAAAGCGAGAACGGCGAGCTGTTCGTGTATACATATCAACCGAGCGGTTATTTATTGGCGACCGAAATAAATATGTCGCTTACGGATAAAATGGGCGGCAAGCTGGATAACGGCGAAGAGCTTTCACCGGCAGACAGTCCGAAGCCGTATAAATTAGAGCTGCTTAATTCGGACAGTGTATTTTGTAAGTACAAAGTCGTTGACTTTAACGTCAGCCGCGACAATATCCGTTATTACAATATAGCAAGTATATACCGTGACCGGATAGACGGAATAGATAAGCCGACCGGTAACGACAATACTATAAATTCGGTATCGTTCAAAGTCGGTAAGCTATACTTAGCAATAACCGATAACGATACAGTTAAATATTACTGCACCGAACGCGAGGTAATAGCAGTAACGGAAAAATACGTTGGCTATATGCGTTATACCGAGGGTTACTGGTTATGGCGCGACGCTTGCGACAGTCATTACGTAGCTTTTAGTACCGACTGGGAAATAGATTATCTATACGAAGCCGAATTAACTTATTTCAGTCGTTCGGTTAGACATACTAAAACGGACTACTTCACTGAAAAAGACGAATACAAATACGGCGATAATACAGAACAACCGCCGGTAATATTGAGCGAGTTTGACACAGGACATACAACGGTGACTGGTATAGGCGGTATTAAGCATACTTGGAGCAGAATACAAAGCGTAAGCAAATTTAAGGAAACGGAAGACTTAACTGATGAAGTATTGAATGAGCTAAAAGGCAAACAATGGGTTTTGAGGTTCGCCGATACGCATTATAGCAGATACTTAGAGCGTGACCCGTTCGGTACAAGTGTAATAGGCTATACGGACTATTACACTGAGGTATCCAACGTAACGATATTACGGCTTAAATTTGAAAAGGACGGCGAAGTTTACAATCTTGGCGTAGTAGACAATAGACAGACAGGCGGCGACAAACCGAGCAATCCTCAACCCAACGACCCTAAGGACGATAATGACGGCTTTTGGGCTTATATCTGGAACTGCCTTGTCAAGCTGTTCACGGGCAAAGCGTCCGTATGGGAAACGGTCGTTGCAGTGCTTACGTTGGTCGTTGTGGTTGTCGCGGTCGTGTTGGTTATAAAGTTTATTAAGTTTGTTATCAGAGGTTTGTTTAAATGATAGAAATTGAATTATTTTATAAAATTGTCGAAGCTCGTATTCGTTTGGTGCATACTGAATATTTGAAGAGTTTAAAGCGTGTACCATTACCCGAAACGGCAAAAAAGAAACGGTTATCATTTAAAAAAATGCCTGTTGAAGATAAACTTTTAAAGGGTTATAACAAGGGCATAGAAACGGCTTTAAACGTGCTTGTAAAAGAGTTTAAACGTTACTGTAAACGCTTGAAAAAAGAGGAAAAGGACGGTAAAAAGTTTTGAATTTGACCAAAATGTTAAAGTCTGCGCCGTTGCCGTCGGGTTTTTATGCGATATGCGGAGAGCAGGGCGCAGGTAAGACTTCGCTTGCGGCTGCTCTGTTTAAAGAGGACTACCGCCGTCATAGAAAAGTTCGTAAAGAAATGGCGATAGACCTTGCAAGGCGATTTTATGCGGATAGCGGTATTCGGCTTGAAATTTCGGATACGCTGTATTTCAGTAACAATAAAATCATATTAGACAAGCGAAAAGGTGTTGAAACTTGGGAAGTGGATTTACAGCGTTTAGGACTACCTAACGACGGTTTTGAAGTGCAGTATTTGCCGCGCGGCTCTGCAGTATTTATTCAGGAGGCGGATATTTTGGCGTTCTGCCGTGATTGGGAAACGCTCAATAATTATCTAATCAACCTTATAAAATTCGTCCGTCATAACCTTATAACGCTTATATTCGATATGCAGGTTGGCGGTGCATTGGATAAGGCTTTACGGCGTTTGCTCGTCGGAATGTACTACGTTGTAAAATCGGGCGTGGGGTGGTTTATGATATTTTGGAAGCGCCAAAAATGGAAGTTTCTTTATATCCGTAATCAGCTTAACGCTGTTGTAAAAGAGCTTTCAACGCTCGGTGTAAACGTTAAAATAAAAGTAGCGGAGTGGGGGCGTTTCCGTATTTGGGGCGACGTTTTTGACCGTTATAATTCGTTTAGCGGCGAGGCTTACTTCCTTTACGGAATTGAAAAAGTCGGTTACGTATATAAACGGCATTCCGACGGTGATTTGTCTGTTGAGGGAATAAAGGCTTATTGTAAAGCGCATCCTTTAGAACGCCCCGACG
>CAJTQE010000092.1 GCA_910578655.1 uncultured Christensenella sp. | reverse complement strand
GTACATTTTCGTCCGCACATTGATGTCCGTACATTTTTGTACGGACATTTTTATTACAGGAGAAGTGTATGGAAAACACGAAAGAAATTATACAGTCTTTAATTGATTGCGCTGTTAATGAAATTATTTCATTGATAGCAAAAGACCTAAAACAGTTGAATTTTTCTGATATTGTACGTACAACACAGAAAACGGTCAATAATTTGGGTGTCAGTCTTATTGAGCAAATTGTAAAGATTATAGACGAGAACTATAATAAGCAAAGAGACAAGCACGCTGTAATTTTGAGACACACCAAAACCCGAAAAATGGTTTCGAGAATGGGTGAGATTAACCTTACTCGGCGGCTCTATTTTAACAAAGCTACAGGGAAATATTTTTTTGCGGTTGACGAGCTGCTGAATATGGAAAGATACAGCCGTATTGAAAGTGAGCTTAAAACGAAGCTCATCAACGATGCTACGCTCACAAGCTATGGAAAAGCAAGTAAATTATCGAACGGCTGCGTTTCTCGGCAGACAGTTCATAATCTTGTAAAAGGTGTTGCGCCGAAAAGACTTGAAGTTCAAGCAAAGGGGTTAAAGGCTGTTGAACAAATTTATATTGAAGCTGATGAAGACCATATTCACCTTAACAACGGCAAAAGCGCCGAGGTTAAGCTTGTTTATGTACATGAAGGGCGTGAGCGTATAAATCGTGGAAGAACAGCGCTGATGGGCGCGCGCTATTTTGTTTCTATCAGCAATGGTAATGAAATATGGGATTGTGTTACAGATTATTTATACGCTCAGTACGACACCGGGAACGCTGAAATTCATCTTTCAGGTGATGGTGCAAATTGGATTAAGCAGGGGCTTATCGCAATCCCTAAGGCGCAATATCACCTTGATAAATTTCACGTTTATAAAAGCGTTACAGATGCTACTGCTGGAGATAAAAGGCTGCGTAATCAAATAATAAATAGTATCAAGCTCGGCGACAGTAAAAGCGTTCAAGTTTTGTACATGCAACGCTGGGGCGGTCTGGGAACAGCTCGTGCTCGGAACAGGCTGTATGACAGCTTGCAATATATCGAAAATAATTTTGACAGCATAGACCTTACTGCAGAGAATAACTGCTCTGCTGAAGGTCATG
Organism: uncultured Christensenella sp.; assembly: GCA_910578655.1. Classification (GTDB taxonomy): domain Bacteria; phylum Bacillota; class Clostridia; order Christensenellales; family Borkfalkiaceae; genus Coproplasma. Next base: position 4,032 of record CAJTQE010000092.1, on the reverse strand, counting down.
TCTCGCACGTTCTTTCTGCGCGCTTATCTTCCCGTCCTATGGCTTGGAGCCTTGCCGGTGCTGAGAAGATGGCGCAGCTCAGAGCGTTTTATTTTAACGGTGGGAATTTTTCAGAACTGTATCAGGGTAGAACTGAACCCGCCACAGAAATTTTGAATGGCTATAACGTTCACGCTATCCGAGAAAATTACAAAGTCGATCACTCTATACCGAGCGGACGAATTGTGGGACTCGATGCAGTTTATGACGATGTAGGCAGATTTCTGCGGTATATTGTTAAAAAGTAAGAAAATCAAGTTTTTTAAAAAAATGTGCGGAAAAAACTTGACACAATCATTTATATTAGCCACGTTGACAAAGTATTAACAAAGGAGTATAATATTTGTTATCAAATAAACGTAACGGAGATTAAAAATGACAAAGGAATCAAATAAAAAAATCAAAATTATAGCTTTAATTCTTGTTATAATTTTAATTCTTGCAGCAGTAGGTTCTTTTATAGGTGTTATCGTTTTTAATAAATCAAATAGAAAAATTCAAGCTATTGATTTTTTTGAAAAAGCCCCGATTAATATGGTGTTTGATTTAGAACAAACACAAAATATAAATAATATTCTTGAAGAAAAATATGTTGCCGTCAATAATAGGGCTGGGTTTAGTGCTTTTTCAGATAATATATCTTTATATGAAATGTACGGTATTTATAAACTTGCGGATAGCATAAATAATAACGAAATTAAAGATACGCTAAAAAACAATATAGAAGATTTAAAAAAGATTGACATAACGAATTTAGATATGCTTAATTTATATTATTATTTATTCTTATGTAAAGAATATAATGTATCAGTTAATGTAAATGCTATAAAAAGTGTGTTAGATAAACATTACGATAATGATATGCATTTATTTAATATTTTTGGTGAAAATGATTTGTTAGCCAATAAAATATGGATTAGTGGTAATGTTTTAACTGTTTTAAGTGATTTGGATTACGATATTCAAAATGGGTTAAGTAAAGTGTTTTCTACCTATCAGTTTAAACTTCCTATAAGTGGAGATACGCTTTATAATTCGGGTGGAGATATTATATATGCATTAAATGGTTTATTGGATTTAATAGTAAGATCAAATATGAATGATTGGTTTGAGGCATGGGAGGAAGAATATTCTGATTTTAGTATTAAAGATGATTCAACAGCATTAATTTATTCTAGTTTTTTGGATATTGTTGAAATTTTTGCCCCAGATTCATTAGATTCAAATGATTTAATGCAAAAATATTTTGAAAGTTTGCTTGTTTCGCAAATTCCTGATAGTTTTGATCCCAATCTGTGGTCAACAATTATGAAGTATGTCAAAACTCCACAAAACAATATGGAGATTTTTAATAGAATTTTAAGTTCAGCTAATGAAGATATTTCAAATTTAGTTATAAGTAATAAAAATATTGATGTAGCAGAAACGGCTTTTGGAATTGCATTAGCCAATGCAACAGGATTTGAAATTAATAAAGATTATATTAATAATACATTAAATGATATATATTCAAATTATGTTGTTAAAAGCTCAGATCCATATGATATGGCATATTATTTATATTACTATCTTTACGCTTTTGAAATTAATAATGATTACTCCCCATTTATAAACAATATACCATTTTCAGTTAGCGAATTACAAAATATAGTTAATAAAATTTTAGATTCATTGACATATTCTAACGATATGATTATGGTGGATCTTATGACTGCACGATATACTATCGACGTTATTGCAAATATGAATTTATTTAATGTTGATTTACATATAAGTAACAAGCAAGCGAAAAAAATTATTAATGCTCTTTCTAAGTTTGCAGATGAAAATAATCAAAATTCAACATTTATGATTGACCTTTATAGATTGGATTATATTTTAAGTTCAAATGTTTTTTCAGAATCTTATTTTATTAAATTAACAGCTCTCTTAAAAAAAGAGGATCAAGGTTTTTGTAGTGAAAATGATGAGGATTCTATATCAAATATATATAGTAGTTATTTGATGTTTTCCGCTTGTCAATATTTTAATAATTTTAATTTATTAAAAGGACTCAAAGAATATGTAGAAGAGTTAGAAATGATTCCAGGAGTATTTCGACTTTCTAAAATCGACGAGCCGAATTTGCGTTCTGTTTTTTATGGGAATGTTATTAAACAAATTGAAATAAGTTTAGAGGATAAATAATGATAATATTAAAAAATATTTCTAAATCCTATAATAATAAAAATGTGCTAGATATAAACAATCTGGAATTTAATGAAAATGAAGTGACTGCAATAGTGGGGACATCGGGTTCAGGTAAAACTACATTACTAAATATTTTAGGTACTCTTGAATTTCCAGATAGTGGCAATGTGAATTTAGTTAAAGATGGCGAATACATAAATATTTTTAACGATATTAAAACATATCGAGCAAAAGAAGTCGGATTTGTATTTCAGGATTTTAACCTAATAGATGGTTTGTCTGCTACGGATAATATTAAGATCGGATGTTATTATAGTGGGCTTAATTTAATAAATACAGATGAAATTTTGAAGAAATTTCGAATCTTAAACTATAAGCAAAATGTTTCGACATTATCTGGCGGAGAAAAACAAAGAGTTTCTTTATGTAGAGCAATAACCAAAAATGCTAGCATTATTTTGGCTGATGAGCCTTCGGGAAGTTTGGACTCTCAAAATGCAAATAAGGTATTTACATCTTTACGTAATTTAAGACATAATAGGCATATTATTATTGTAACACACGATGAAGAACTCGCAAAAAAATTTGCAGACAGAATTATACGCTTAAGTGATGGCAAAGTTGTTGAGACTTATGCGAATACTCCTAATGCTGACGATATAGATAATAAAGAACAAATCTGTTCTTTAAAATATGCGCCAGTTAAAAATGTTTCAACGCTTAAATTGAAGGCATCTTTATTGTTGACCTTCAATAGTATAAAACGACGTATATGGCGAATGCTTTCTATTATAATAGTAATAGCTATATCTATCGCATCATTAGCTAGTGTAATTAATATTAATTTTGCGGGCAATAAAATTTCTGATGGGTTAAATAAATCTTATATGGAAACCGATTTGATTTCTGTCTATTATGAAAAGCAACCCATGTTAGCAATTGGCGAAAAACCAGTAAATATGGAAATGCTTTCAAATTTGTTGAAAGATTTTCAGATTGAAGAAATAGTCCCCGGATTTCAAGATGAGTACTATTTGTCAGAAAATAATATAATATCTAAATTATCTGTAAAATTAATATCTTTTACAGATTTCTTCCGTGAACGAATTTCAATTAACGATATTATTGGGGAAATACCAAAAAACGAAGATGAAATTATTATTTCCAACACTACTGCTTATGAATTATTTAATGGAGAAGATTGCATAGGGGAAGTAGTAAAGCTTACAAGTGGCAATGAAGCAAGCGTGGATGTGAAAATTGTTGGAATAAACTCAACAAAAAATGTTAATGGCGAAATATATACTTTTATTTCATATGAAAAAGCTGCTGAACTTAAAAATCAAGAATTAAAGAAAACGAATCTTATTGCTATAGAGAAAATGAGATATGAGATTCAACAAGGAATGATTTCAAGTAAATCAGCTAAAGCAATTTATCGAGCAAAGGTAGACGAAGATATTTTTATTCGCGGTGAAGTACCATCTTATAATACTGAAATCGTAGAAATTGCAGTAAGTTCTACACTTTTTCAATATTTATGTTCGACATTCGAAATAGATGTTACATCTTTAGATGCATTTGAACAGTTATGTGATCAGGATTTAGGGTTTGTTTTTAATGACTTACATAAGATTAAAATAACTGGGATTTTTCAGAGTGATAATATTGATATTATAATTGATGAAGCGGTAATTAATTATTTACAATCTCCTTTACCAAATAATATATCAATTCCTAAAAATGAAAAAGTTATAACCCAAAATGCTAAATTAGGTGGAAATATGAATTCAAATAGAACAG
>CAJTQE010000091.1 GCA_910578655.1 uncultured Christensenella sp. | reverse complement strand
TATCGTTGTGACCCGTATAGAAACAGTGATAGTTGCCGTCTTTGTCCTTTATGAACGAACCCGTGCCGAGCGCCGCATCGACGGAATCGGGTTCTTTTTCGTAATTTATGGCAATGCCTTCGTCGGTATAATTTACATAATCTACGGTAGTAAGGCGCGAAATGGGGTGATAATATATCCCGTCCTTGTCGTCCTGCAAGTGATAGATATTCATTACGCCGTCGTCATAGAAAGGCATAACGTCGCCCATCGCCACGGCAAGCGTTTCATCGTACGACGAAACCGGAAACACGCATTTTCCGTTCTGGTCGACGGAATCTTTTTTCTTTGCGGAACAGCCCGAAAACGTGCTTGCGCAAATAACGGCGGTTATTGCAACTGCCGCCAACAGCTGTTTTTTCATTTGACCACCTCTATTGCGTAAACTTCGACGGTTTTTACGTTGCCCTGAGTTTTGATGCCGCTAATGCCGTCAATATAAATTCTGCTGCTGATAACTTCCCTTCCGCCGTCGACGAACACCTCTATGCCCGAAACGTCGAGAAGTATCCTGACCTCGCAGTCCGCATATTCCCTGTTCGTTCTGCGTATGCAGCCGCACATATTGTTTGAGTCGAGAGTATCGAGGTATATTACGCCGTCGCAACCGACCGTTACGCTTCCGTTTTCACCGTATATTTTTAAAGAGCCGTTACCGTTGAACTTTAAGGTAATATCCGCGCTTGCAGGCAAGCCACGGGATACCGCCGTACGGTAGCTTTTTAAACTTTCGACGGGCTGCTGAAAAATATCGCCGTCTTTATAAGTCAGTTCCCTCGGTATTGAAAACGCGCCGACCCAGCCGTGACCCATCTCTTTCGTGGGATAAGGTTTGCCCCACATTTCCAGCCAACCTATCATAACGGGCTTTTCTATTCCGCGTATAAACTGCGGTGCGTAGAAAGTATCGCCCTTGTCTATTTCTTTTATGAAATCGACGGTCATTGTTTTGCGTCCGAAATCGATATCTCCGACAACAAATACGCTTGAATTTTCGTTTAAGAAATCGTTTCCCCTTCTCTGTACGCGGCAGCCGGAACAAATAAGCACGTCTTTGCCGTCTGTTTTAAAATAACTGGGGCACTCGCCCATTTCGCCGAACTCGGCAAACGGACCGATATAAAACGAGTATACAAGCTCGTCAAGAGTTTTACCGCTTAAAACTATTATTACGCCGGCATTGAGATTTACGTCTTTACCGCCTATGAAAACGTAATACATGTCGCCCACCTTAACGGGGCAGGGGTCGCGGAAATCGGTACGGCTGATATTGTCGGGCAGGGTATTGTTATCGAAAACTTTTTTACCCGCCCCGAACGCTCCGCCCCCGGAAACAGCCGAATACACCTCTTCGCTTTTAAACCCTTCTTTTTCGGTATGGAGCGTATAGAGTGCGTGTATCTTTCCTCCGCACTCTATCGCGCCGCCCGAAAATATGCCTGAATATTCTTGCTGCGGAGCAACGGCAACGCCGAGACTTTCATACGAAATCAAATCGTCTGATGCAAAGTGCCCCCAGTACATAGTTCCGGGCTCGGGCGCGTACGGATTGAACTGATAGTATAAATGATACCTGCCCCCGAAATATATAAGACCGTTGGGGTCGTTCATCCACCCTACAGGAGGAAGCATATGATATTCGGGTCTGTACTTGCCGTTTACCTTGTCTTTATGCTCGGAAATATAATTGTTAGCCTTGATTATTCCGTCCATTACCTTAACCGTCCAGTTCGCTTTTATAGTATATTTTTATATCGCTTATTTCTACCGTTACGTTTTTCAGGTCTGCATTTTCCGAAGTGCCGAACTGCCATAAAAATCTGTACGCGCCGTCGAGATTCTTTTTATGGCACCTTAGCGTATACACCCTCTCTTCTTCAAAAATGCGGATTTTTTCCCAAACGAAATCGTTCCAACCCGTTGCGGTATTGGCAATAAACGCACAGCTCAGCGCCGAGCTTGCCTTTGCTTTAAAACTTATAACGTAATTTTCCGCCGCTCCCGAAAGCGTGAAAGCCGTGCCGGCTACCTCGTTGCTGCTCCAGTCCGTGCCGAAACTTTCAGCGGTGTAAATAATTTTTCCGTATTCGGTTTTCACATTGCCGGAGCCTTCGCCCCCGTGCTTTGCCTCGACCGGCTGTATCGAAAAAGTTTCACGCTTGATACCGCCCAGCTTCTTTTTCACGCAAATATCCGAAACGGTAATTTTATTTACTGCGGCGCCCGACCTTATAAAAAGCCACAGCGTGCCTTTGAAAGAGCCTTCCGCCTTTATCGTCTGCTCAACCGTACCGCGCGGTTTAGCGAGTATCACAGCGTCGCTGTCTTTAAACTTGTCGTGCTGTATGCACACTTCGAAATAATTGTCCAGCTTGCTTTCTATACCGAACGAAACAACGTATTCGTTGCCCTCTTTCAGCTCTACGCCTGTGTTTACGAATAAACCCATCTGCCAGATTTGACCGGTAGGCTGTGTTATTTCCACAAATGCCGACGTTCCTCCGCCCGTAACTCCGAAGTCCTGCGCCAAATCGTCGCGGTTGCTTATTCTGCCGTTGAGGTCAAGATTTTCGACTATCTGCGCGTATCCGCTTGCCTGCTCGGCATACTGCGTTTCTACTTTGGATAAAGAGCACTCCGCTTCGCCCTCCAACTCTCCGAGCAATATCTGCATTTCGCATATTCCGAAGTCTTCCCCGGTGTTTACGACAGGTAAAGTATGCGTAAAACGCAGAACGTTTTCGCCCTCGGAAATGTCGAATTCGGCGGTTGCCGCGCCGTCGGCAACCGCTCGGGCTTTACCCGTGCGATTGCTTTTCAGATAATACGTAAACGTATATTCCGTTCCGCGCGCGAGATTGAAACTGCGCGAAAGGCTTATATCTTCCGCAATTTCTCCGCCCGTAAATTTAAAAGTATAATTACTGCCCGTCAGTCCTTCTGCGATAATTTCGGCGTTGCCGTCTGCCCTGACAGAAAAACCTTCGGTAAGAATATCCGTCCTGAAAACTTCGCGCTCCTGGACGGTTATGTATGCCGTTGTGCGCGCGGAAAGTCCGGCGCTGTCCTGCGTTTTATAAACCGCCTCGTACCTGCCGGCTTCGGTAAACGTCGCATAACCGTCGGTTACTGCCACATACGGCGTGATTGTTATTTCCAGCGACGGCGTAATATCGCCGTCCTCGGCATCGAGCGCGGCAACTCCGTTAAGAAGGTCTATCGTGCTGTCCGCAAGGCAGGAAATGTCGTTTATACCCCTTAAAACAGGCGCCTGATTGGCTTCCTGTGCCGAACAGCCCGACAAAAGCACGGCGCCCGTTATCGGGAGAACCAGCCATTTAATTATTTTATTTTTCATTTTCAAGAACCTCTTCTTCGCGGTTTATTTCGCCGTTTTCATCGAGATAATCGTCTTTGTCCCGATTCTTCAATTCGAACACGCTTTTGCCCAAAGCCTTTGCTTTGAGCCGCAGAAAGTTGTCCCTCATAACGCGCGTCACGATTAACACGTAAAAGTAAGGTACGGCGATAAGCGCGAAAGGATAAAAGAGTATCAATGCAACAACCGCCGCAGAGCACGCAAGCGCAATCAAACTGCGCCATAATCCGCCGAACAAAAGCATAATGCCGTTGCAGAGAAGTTGCCTGAGCGTCACGCGCATATTGACTATTACGGTAGGCGCGGTTACAAGATATATGATGCCGACGATAAGCGCGATGCAGCTGATTGCAAGCACGAAATAATTTATGTTTTGCGGATGCGTATTGAAAAAGTAAATGTTGAGTACGGGAAAAATTATTATTACAAGCTGAAACAGCGTGTAAAAAATAATTATTTTTATGTTTTTTCCTATCGCCGTAAATATATCTTTGAACCGTCTTGTATTTATATCCTGTGAAAAAAACGCCGTAACGCCCGTAACCATAGGTATGAACGGTATGATAAGCAATGCGGATACAGCCAGCAAAAGCGTAACCGTCAGAAATTCAAGCGCATAGTCGCCGGCTATTCTTAATCCCTTCATTACTTCTCCCTTCTCCGCCGTCAGGAAGCAGCGGAAATTTTACTCAGATAACTGTCGTAAGCTTCCTGATTGACTCTCTTTACTTCGTCTATGGATTTACGGTTTGTCTTTAAGAGATTGTTCAGCCAGTCCGATCTGGAAGGCGCCGTCGGCGCCGTGATACTGTTAGTCATCCATGCCGATATATTGTTGCCCAGCGACGATTCGTACATATTCAGAACGTCGAGCTGTTCCTTGTTATAATTCAAATTTGGAATGGAATTTACGTTTTCGAACGTGTGCGCCTTAACCCATTTTTCAAGCCGTTCCAGCCTCAATTTCGCGCGTGGTTCCATTTCGATATTGTTCTCCCACTCCTCGGCCGTCAGATATACTACGCCGTACGGCGCGTTTTTCATTCTGAAATCGTCAGTGCTCTGGTTGCCGTGGTCGTCGTTGGGAACAAGTTTTCCGTTTTCGTCCTTCTGCGACTCGAACGCGCCCGAAGCTATCGAACCGTAGTTAAGCTGTGCCGAAATGTCGGGCTCGAAAAATTTATCGAAATAACCCAGCAAACCCTTTATATCCTTACACGAACTTAAAATGACGCACTCTGATTTTTCTATTTCCTGCTCGTTGCTTACGCCCGTATACTGCTTGCCGGTAACGTCGTCGACGAGAGGCTGAAGAACAATATAGTCGTTTTGCTTATCCTTTGCAACCACCGTTTCTTTTTCCCACCAGTAGAACGCGCCGTATCTGCCGTCCTGCCCCTTGGCGAGAAACTCGTCCTGCGTCTGCGAAAACGCCGACGAGCGGATAAGTCCGCGGTTGTACCAGTCGTTCATTTCCACGATAGCGTTAAACCAGTTTTCGTTTTCTATGGTGAAAGTAATCTTTCCGTTTTGCACCGTCTTATGCTCCCTGTTTTCGGGAACTCCGAACGATGCTATCAAATCCGATTCGTTGCCCTGCCAGTTACTGCTCACAAATGCGAGAGGCACTTTGTTTTTGCTGTCAACTCCCGAAATGTCGGCGTCGCAGAACTTTTGCAAAATAGCTTTGAACTCGCTTCTTTTAAGCTTTAAACCGTCTTTCAAATCTTCTTCCCGAAGATTTACGCCTAACGGCAAATCGTCTTTATCAATCAGCTGTTTTACCCACTCCTTGTTCAGAAAGAGTATGTTGGGATAGGCTTTAAGCCCCATTTCCTCTATTCTCGGAAGCGAATAAATGTGTCCGTCCGGAGATTCGAGCGCCTGTCGTATATCCTTACGAAGCGGATTATCAAGTATTCTTTTAAAGTTAGGCATACTGTCGAGGTAATTGTCGATAGCAACAATCT
>CAJTQE010000090.1 GCA_910578655.1 uncultured Christensenella sp. | reverse complement strand
CGGCAAGGGCGAATATTTGATTAAGCGTGCAATAGCGTTCGGCGGAGATACGGTCAGACTTGATAAAGGTCAGTTATATATAAAGTATAAGGGTCAAACAGATTTCACGTGCGTTGAAGAGGAGTATTTAGACCCTGACTGCAACGATCCGAACACAAAAAAAAATAATTTCCACAGTGACGACGGATATGTTGTAAAAGGAGGACATTTCTTCCTTTTGGGCGACAATAGAAATATCAGTCTTGACAGTCGCGATTACGGAGCTTTTCCGCTGGACAATTTGGACGGCGTAGTCACAAAGTGGTCGCTTGAACACAAATCGTTTTGCACTGCGGTTTACAGTTATTTCAAATTTCAGTTGCCGAGCTTTTTCGGCTTAAAATAGGAGAAAAATATGAAAAGAATTGAAGTTAAAAACCAATATAAATGGAAGGTTGAAGACATTTTTTCAACCGATGAACAGTGGGAAAAAGAGTTTGCCGAACTTGAAAAGCAGATAGATTTTTCGCGCTTTGCCGGCAAACTCGGCGATAGCGATACGCTTTTGAAGTTTTTTAAAGCCGACGACGAATTCGGTAAAAGGTTCGATAGGCTTGCCGTGTACGCTTCGATGAAGCACCACGAAGATACTGCGGTTACAAAATACGCTGCGTACGATGCCAGAATTTATTCGATGTATACGAAGTATGCTACCGAACAGGCGTTCTTCTCGCCTGAAATGGCAAAGCAGTCCGATGAATACCTCTTGTCGCTTGTCAATGATAAAAGATTTTGCGACTACGATTACGTTTTAAAAGGCATAATCAAACATAAGCCCCACACCGTTTCAGAGCAGGAAGAAAAGCTTGTAAGTATGGCGGGAGAAGTTTTTCATAACTTCCGCGAAACGTTTTCAATGATAGACAATTTGGAAGTTCCGCTGCCCGAAATGGAGTTTGAGGGTCAAAACGTCAAGCTTTTGCACGGACTTTACGGCATTATCCTGCGTTCTACCGACAGAAATAAGCGCAAAGAAGCTTATGACAAATATTACGGTGCGTATAATTCGCTTATAAACACCATAACTACGGCGTACGTCGGAAACGTCAAAGCGGACATCTTTTACAGCAAGGTATATAAATACGGTTCGTGTCTTGAAAAGGCGCTCTTTTCGGAGGATGTGGACAGGTCGGTTTACGACAACCTTTTAAAGACTGTCGATAAAAACCTTTCCGTACTTCACCGTTACGTTTCAGACAGGAAGAAACTTCTCGGCTATGACAAACTCTATTTCTACGATATGTATACTTCGCTCGTAGAAGGGGCCGAGCTTAAAATGAACTACGACGAAGCTTACGACTACATTATTAAAGGGTTAGAGCCTCTCGGCAAGGAATATCAGGCGCTTTTGAAAAAGGGATATGACGAGAGATGGATAGACGTAGAGGAAACCGAAGGCAAGCGCAGCGGTGCTTACAGCACTTACGCTTACGGCGTTCATCCTTATGTTCTTTTAAACTATCAGCCCGAGCTTGACAATATTTTTACCGTTGCCCACGAGATGGGACATTCGCTTCACAGCTATTTTTCAAGCGAAAATCAGCCCTATGCAAAGCATAATTACAGAATTTTCGTTGCGGAAGTTGCAAGTACCGTAAATGAAGTTCTTCTTCTCAAATATATGTTGAAAAACAACACCGACGCGAAATTCAAAAAGTATATCTTAAATTATTATCTCGATATGATTCGCGCAACGTTGTTCAGACAGACGATGTTTGCCGAGTTTGAATATGCCGCGCACGACGTCGCCGAAAGGGGCGAACCTTTAACTAAGGAAGGACTTTGCTCAATCTACGCGGATATAGGCAAGAAATATTACGGAAAAGACATCGAGCACGATTACAATATTTCTTGCGAATGGGCGAGAATACCTCACTTCTATAACGCATTTTACGTTTATAAATACGCAACCGGTATAATTTCTGCAATCAACATAGCTAACCGCATTTTAACCGAAGGCGACAGGGCGGTAAAGGATTACTTAAAATTCCTTTCGGGAGGAAGCTCAACAGACCCCGTATCGCTTTTGAAGCTTGCAGGCGTAGACCTTTCGACGGATAAGCCGTTTGATTTCGCAATGAAGGAGTTTGAAAATACGCTTAAAGAATTCGAGCGTTTGATGGGAATTTAATTTACTATGGCAAAAAAGAATAACGTTATGCCCAATAATCTTGAAGCGGAGCAAGCCCTTTTAAGTTGTCTGCTGATAGATAATGAAATACTCTCCGAAGTTTTGGAAGAGCTTGAAGAAAACGACTTTTATCAGGAATCTCACCGCTATATACTCTCTGCGATGAAGATGACTTATAACGAGCGCAAGCCCGTTGATATAGTCACGCTTTGCGATAGGCTTGACAGCAGCGGGAATCTCGACAAAGCAGGCGGTATAACCTATGTTACCGAACTTGCCCAGCTTGCGCCGTCGGCGGCAAATTACAGGTATTACCTTGACATAATAAAACGCAACAGCGTCAACAGAAGCTTAATTCGTGCCGCAGGTGAAATAGAGGAATACGCCAAGTCAAGCGATGACAGCGTAAAAAGTATTCAGCTTGCCGAAAAACTTATTTACGACATTTCAAGCGTAAACGATACGTCCGATATAAAGGATATACGCGAAAGCACCGGCGTTGACGACGTAATAGACAAGTTTGAAAAACTTTCAAAGGATAAAGACGCATTCAGGGGTCTCAGCACCGGCTTTACCCGTCTCGACAGACTTACCAACGGTTTGCAAAAGTCGGACTTAATCGTCCTTGCCGCCCGTCCGGGTATGGGCAAAACTTCGCTTGCAATGAATATCGTTGAACACGCCGCACTTTGTTGCGACGCCGTCTGTGCGGTATTTTCGTTGGAAATGCCCGAAGTACAGATAATCCAAAGGCTTCTTTGCGGTTATGCCGGTGTAAGTATGGCGGATGCACTGTCCGGCAAACTTACGCCAAACGATTGGCGTAAACTTATAAAGGCGAGCGACGCGCTCAAAAAAAGCAGAATTAATATCGATGATTCTTCACGCGTCACGCCTATGGAAATTTTATCAAAGTGCCGCAGAATAAAGGCTAAAAACAACGGCAAGCTTGACCTTGTTATGATAGACTATATCCAGCTTATGTCAAGCGGAAAAGAGAGCGCGGAACAAAACAGAACGCAGGAAGTTGCTGCTATCACGCGTGAACTTAAAATTATGGCAAAGGAACTCAACGTTCCAGTAATCGCACTGTCACAGCTTCGCCGAATTCAGTCGGGCGACCCTCAGCTTTCCGACCTGCGTGAATCGGGCGCGATAGAGCAGGACGCCGACATTGTTATGTTCATAAGCCGTCCCGACGTAAATATGAAAGAAGAGGATATTGTCAAAAACAATATCAAAAAGGGTATGGCTGACTTAATTATTGCAAAGCACAGAAACGGCGGACTTGACAGAATACCTTTGCGTTTCAAGGGCGAGCTGACAAAGTTTGTCAATCCCGACCCCGAACAGGGCTATGAGCCGCCTCCCGAAAAGTTCTCGCAAAGTGAAGAAATTCCTTTCGTTGCACCGGATGAGGGAGCGCCTTTTTAAATATGCAAACTAATATTCTTACGATAGACGCTGTTTCATTATCGCTTGCAAAGGGTATAATATTAAATGGAGGGGCTGTCGCGTTTCCTACGGAAACGGTCTACGGCTTAGGCGCAAACGCGTTTGATGAAGGGGCGGTTAAAAATATCTTCGCTATAAAGGGCAGGCCTGCGGATAATCCGTTGATAGTCCACGTTCATAAAGATTACGATATCTCTTCGCTTGTTTCGTTCGTTCCGGATTACGCAAAGAAACTTGCCGCAAAGTTTCTGCCCGGACCTTTGACGCTTGTGTATAAAAGTTGCGGAAAAGTTGCCAAGTCTGTGTCTTGCGGACTTGATACTCTTGCAATACGCATACCGTCGCACAGCGGCGCGCAGGATTTTTTAAAATACGTCGACATTCCCGTTGCCGCACCGTCGGCTAATATTTCCAAACATGTCAGCCCCGTCAGCGCGGAACACGTTTATGCTGATTTGAACGGTAAAATTCAGCTCGTTTTAGACGGCGGAAAGTGTACCGGCGGAATTGAAAGCACCGTTTTAGACTGCACCGGAGAAGTGCCTGCTGTGTTAAGAAGCGGACTTATAACGCGCGAAATGATAGAAGAATGCGTTGGCGTATGTAACGAATATAAATTGCGTAAGGGCGAAGTTGCCCGTTCGCCGGGCATGAAATACAAGCATTATTCGCCTAATTGCAAAACGATGCTGTTTGCTTTTGATAAGGCGGATAAGGCGGTTGAAGAATATAAGCGTCAAACTTCCAACGGCGTAAAAACCTTTATACTGTGCGACGGCGCCACCGCAAAGCTTGTCGGCGTTGAAAATATTTTAAATCTCGGCGACAGTGAAAATGAAATTGCTTCTAACCTTTATGCAAAGCTTAGAGAGGGTGAAGATAAGGCCCAACTTATAATTGCAATTTCACCTCAAAAGCAGGACGGCGTTATGGTCGGCGTTATAAACAGACTTGAAAAGGCGTGTAAACAATAATGAAAAGAAAAAAAATTCTTTTTGTCTGTACCGGCAATACTTGCCGCAGTCCTATGGCTGAATTGCTCCTTCGTGACAAAATTAAAAAAAATAAAATAAAGTGGTGGGACGTTTCGTCTTGCGGTATTAACGCGGAAGTCGGCGGAACCATAAGCCTGAACAGTAAGCTGGCGTTATTTGAAGCAGGAATAGTGTCGGATAACTTTGCACCTAAACAGCTTACGCAAAAAATAATTTCGTCAAGCACTCTGGTGATATGTATGACTGCCTCGCAAAAACAGGTTTTGGAGGATTGCGGCAATGTCGTTTGTGTAAAAGAGATTTGCGGTTACGATATTCCCGACCCTTACGGTATGGATTTACAGGCATACCGTATCACGCGCGATGCGATAAATAAAGCTTGCGATAAAATTATAAATGAATTTATAAAAAATTATAAAGATGTGTAATATGAAAATTGCTGTTGCTGCCGATCACGGCGGATTAAATTTAAAAAACAAAATAAAAGAACATTTAACTTCTGACGGATATGAAGTTTTGGATTACGGAACGGATAGTTTTGATAGTTGTGACTATCCGGATTTTGCATTGCCCGCTGCGGAGGCGGTTGCTTCCGGTAAATGCGACAAGGGCATAATTATCTGCTCTACGGGTATAGGCGTTTCTATTGTCGCAAATAAAGTGCCGGGCGTTCGCTGCGCGCACTGTCACGATTCTTACTGCGCCGAATTTACGCGCCGGCACAACGATGCCAACGTTCTGGCAATGGGCGAAAAAGTCGTCGGAGAGGGTTATGCTCTGCAAATTGTCGACGTGTTTTTAAAAACTCAGTTTGAAGGCGGCAGACACCAACGCCGCGTAGATAAAATTAATTCAATAGAAAAAAAATACGGTAAATAACAAACCGCGTACCAAAATGATATGCCTCCCAAAAGTTGGACAAACTTTTGGGAGGATTTTTTTGTCTGAATCTCGAATTATAATGCTATCAAATGGAACGCATAGAAAAAGCCTAAATCAAACATTCCTTATAATTCAATTTAGGCTTGTCTTGGTGCACCGACTTACCGCAAAAACGAACACGGTAATATACAAGGTAAATCGACG
>CAJTQE010000089.1 GCA_910578655.1 uncultured Christensenella sp. | reverse complement strand
TATCAAATCAAAGGCTGAATTGCAAAAAGCAATCAATCCACCGTCTGCCGTGCTTACAACCGCCCAAGAGTTGAAGAATGATGCAAAAGTGAAGTTGGAGGAAATGTCTGAGTTGCTACTGAATTGGGCAAAAACGATTATCGTTGGGTATAAAGAAAGATAAATTTCGATTTATAGTTAAAAGCTCTCGAACAAATTGTTCGAGAGCTTTTGTCTCGCTTGAAAGTGCAACTCTTAAAAATTTAGTTTTTTAATTCCCTATGGGAAGTGCGCTTTATGGGTTGAATTTGTTTTTGATAAACAATACGAACACACCGGAATGCCTTTTGAAAAATTGCTGATAAACGTTGAAAAGCAGTGGCAGGGCTTCAATATTATTAGATATAACACAGAAGACGGCTATAGTGGGAGATGTTTCTATTATGACCTTGTTGGAACAAATATGTCCGAATTCTACGATATTTTATCAAATTTATAAAGTTTTAGTAGTACTATGTCAGACGTAAACTATTAAATGCCCCTGCAAAAGTTATATACACCCCAAAAGTTAAACACTTTTTGGGTGTATATTTTTATTTTAAGAAAGAAAGAAATCTACAACGATATGAGAATTACTCTCAAACTAAAAGGAATGAGCTCTGTGCAATACAGAACTCATTAACGTATTTATTTAATTTTTTGTTCATAATTTGGGGCTCACACCAAATCGCCTTCACCTGGTATTTTTATGTGTTTACTTTGTCGGTTCTTCTTTTGACTTTTTATAAGCGCCTATCGCCTTAGATAGTTGGTCGGGGCAAGAGGTATTATTTTTGCATTTAATACCGGCAAGCAAGGTTTCAACCTCGTCAATGTTTTTGCCTTCGACTAATTTGCCGACACCTTGCAAATTACCGCTGCAACCACCGATAAATTTGACGCAATGAATTTTGTTCTCATTGTCCACATCAAATATTATTTGCCTTGAACAAGTTCCTGAAGTGTAGTACACAAACATATAATTTTCTCCTAATCACATAAATTTTCATATATTACCGAATAGAGGTCGGCGGCCTTTTCTTCCCATTTTTTATAAATTGCCTTAGCTGTTTTTTTGTCCGGAACTACAAATTTTAGTTCCAACAAGGGTTGAACGGGTGCAAGTATTTTTAATGCTACGGTGAAAGTTCCGTCCATATTCTGAAAGTAGTCGGAACGGCATTCCTGCCTGTTACGGTACCTTGCGCTATTTTTTTTGACAAATTGAGAAATTTCTTCTCTTACACTTTTAGGAATATTTATGTAGAAATTGGCAAGGGTTTCCCGACCGTCGGGCGTAATGGTGTAAAGCGTGTCTTCGTCCTCGTTGACAATATAAATAAAATTATCGTCAATGAGCTTATGAATGACGTTTACGCAGTCCATATAGCCCATCCAGTTGTTTGTGGATGAGCACATATCGACTAACGTCCGTTCTGAAAGCGTGCCTTCCATTTTGTCAAAGACGAAAAGAATTATTAATTTGTTGATTGATGTTTCGCCCGTATTCAGCATAATTAGTTTCAAAAAGTAAAAGTTAAATTCATTATACATAATTATTTGCATAAAATCAAGATATTTGTCTAAAAAATCATTTAATTTTCAATTTGAGTGTGATATAATAGTTTTAACTAACTATTTAAGGTGAAAAATGAAAAGCACAAAGGAACAGATATCTGTATTTCTTGAAAAATGCGACGAGCTTACGACCTGTAAGTTTATTATGGCAACCACAAAAATTAAAGATTTGTTGAAATGTATTGTTAATAGCCCGGAACTTTACGGGTTATTTGATAAGGTTACTAAGGATTTTAATTATGTAGAGCAAAAATCAAAATGTTTGATAAGCGGTAGCGCGTCGTTTACAGGTAAAGTCGTGCTTCCGCAAACCATCGGTCAAAGGCTTGCGTTTATATTTTGCTTGTTGGTTGAGTTCGACAGAGATACGATAAATTTAAGCGAATTTTTGCAGGTTTATTTCAGAGAAGACGGGAGTTATTTTGAAAGTTACAAGGCGTTCTGTAATACGATTATCGTCGGACTTGCCGATTTGGTAAAACAAGTTTTTAAGGAACAGCTTGAAGAAACTGATGATGTGGAAGCGAACGGCGGAAAGTCGCAGCTTATATCTTCAATTTTGTTGACCGTTGAAGCGGAAAAGGAATTTGTTGCTTCTGCTGTTGCAAAAGATGAGGCTGAAAGTGCGTTTAAAATGCTTGACGCATTGTGTAATGCCGTCAAAGATGGAAATGAAGAGCTTATAGACGCATTAATTTGCGGTTATAATTATTTTGTTTTATATCACCGTTGTGTAAGCGACAACGTGGCAACTCTTATTGAATTTATTGCAGAGTTTGAAAAGCTGTTATGAAATTACAGGAAATAAAGTTAAATTCAAAAACCGTTTACGATGGAAAAATATTGCGTCTTGAGCTGGACGAAGTTGAGCTTCCCGATGGAAAAACATCCAAGCGCGAATGTGTAAGGCATAGCGGAGGTGCTGCCGTTCTGTTGGTTAAGGATGAACAAATACTACTTGTCAAACAGTTTAGATACCTTTACGGAAAGCCAATTTATGAAATTCCCGCAGGTAAACTTAATAATGGCGAGGACGCTATGGTTGCAGCCGCAAGGGAGCTTGAAGAAGAAACGGGATTTAAGGCAGAGCTTTCACACTTGCTTGATATATTTCCATCACCCGGGTATACTGACGAGATAATTCATATTTATATTGCGGAAAAATTTGAAATTACAGCTCAGAATTTGGATGATAACGAGTTTTTAAATTATTGTTTTATAGACGTTAATGCCGTTTTGGCTATGATAGAAAGTGGTGAAATATGCGATTCAAAGACAATAGTTGCGGTATATAAATATCTTTTAATAAAAAATGAATTGTGCAACTAAGTGCAATGTTCAGTTAAGAAAAAGTTAAATCAATCAAATTTAAAAAGTAATAGGGATTACCTTAAGGCAATCCCTATTTTTTTTGACGACTTAGTTACAACCGCATCCGCAACCGCATCCGCCGTTTCCGCATAACAGATTTGAAAGCGTTCCGTTCTTCCACATACTGTATATCAGAGCAATAAGTATGGGAGTACAGCTTCCGCTGAGAATGTTTTCTAAGCTGTTACCACTGCAACTTGCTGCAAGAAGTAAAAGTATCAAAATCCAAAGGCAGCTGTTGCCGCCACAATGCGAAAAAATGTTCATATGTTTCCTCCTGTGAAATTAGCTGCAAGGCGGTATGTAAATTTTTTTGTTTTGCCTTTGCAGTTCCGTTAATGGGTATATTAAATAATATTAAATTAACTGTAAAAATGTTACATATCTTTGAAATGCTTGCATAAAATATTGCTCAATGATATAATTATTATGTTGGCGTATATGTTTTAAAAGCAATTCGACCGATTAGTTGCATAATTTTTAATTTTGCGGATACTCTTTAATGGGATTCGACGGAGGTTTTATGAAAAACAATAAAGCGCATTTTGTCGCATTTATCGGCGTAATGTTGGCACTGATATTCGTGCTTTTTCTTTTAGAGGGAGCGGTTCTTTCGCCGCTAGGAATGACTGCTTGTATTCTTTCTTTACCGGTAGCGATAGCGTTAAGTATCTATGACGATTGGAAAAAAAGTTTTATCGGCGGAACACTTCTTGGCGTTTGCAGTTGCATATTTTGTTTGATTTTTGCTTCAATGTATATATTTTATGCAAATCCGCTGATTTCCGTTTTACCGAGATTTTTTATCGGAATAACTGCATATTGGACTTATTTCGGCTTATCGAGGTTATTCAGGAATTCAAAGCGTATATTCTTGCGAGAATCTGTACCGGCAGGAATAGCTGGACTTATCGGTTCACTGACGAATACTGTGCTGTATCTTTTTTCTGTAAATATTTGGTCAGGTGACGCTATGGGCGCGTTGACGCAAATCTTACAATTGGCGGTTTCAATTTATTTTCCGATAGAATTAATTGCTTGCATTGTTCTCGTTCCCGTTTATGTTGCTGTTCTTAAAAAGGTGAGCCGTAAGTTTATTAAAACTAAGATATTTGTTGAGGAAAATATATGATTATTTGTATGGACGTAGGTAATACGAATATTAAATACGGTTTGTTCGACAACGATAAATTGGTTATTAGTTTCCGCGTTGCCACTGACCATAAAAAGACCTCAGACGAGTATGGTGGTCAGCTTTTAAGCATTTTAAATAACAATAACATTTTAATAGATTCAATAAACGGCGGCATAATTTCGTCGGTTGTTCCGCAACTTGATTATACATTGTCAAGAATGTGTCAAAATTATCTTAAATTTAAGCCGATGATGCTTGAACCAGGTTTAAAAACAGGACTGAATTTGAAAGTGGATAATGCCAAGGAGGTTGGAGCGGATAGGGTACTAAATAACGTTGCCGCACTTTTAAAATATAAGTCTCCGTTGATTATCGTAGATTTCGGAACCGCAACTACTTTTAATGTAATTAATGACAAAAATGAATTTATTGGCGGAGTAATAGCTCCGGGAATTAAAGGTTCGCTTGACAGTCTTGTAAACGGAACGGCAAAGCTTCCCAGAGTTGAAATTGAAAAGCCGGAAAAAGTTATAGGAAAAAGTACTGTTACTAATATGCAGTCCGGCATATTTTACGGATTTGCCGGGTTGGTTGAATATATTATCAAAAGAATTAAGCGTGAGTTGAAACGCGATGATGTTACTACAGTTGCAACGGGCGGTTTTTCCGAAATAATTGCAAATGAAATTTCTTTAATTGATTATGTTGATAAACTGCTTACGCTCAACGGGCTTAAATATATTTACGACTTAAATAATGAAACATAAAGTTTTAGTAATTATAATCGTAGGCGCTTTATTCGAAACTGAAAGTGTTTGTTTGTAAATTTTGCAAAAAAGTTTATTTTAGCCAAAAACGCTTGATTTTTGGCTTAAAATAGGCTAAAATAAGCAAGAATTAAGCAATGCAGAGATGGCTGAGCGGTTTAAGGCGCACGATTGGAAATCGTGTGACGGCTAATACCCGTCCGGAAGTTCAAATCTTCTTCTCTGCGCCATAGCTGTTGGATAAGTAAAACTAATCCAACAGTTATTTTTTTGCGAAAACAGCAGAGTTGAAGTGCAAATTTTAAAATAATTGTGGTAAAAAATTTATCGTTTGCATATCTTAGATTGTAAATATTTTAAATCGGGAGGCTTTATCTTATGGAAAAGACTACAACTAACACAACTGCAAACGAATCTACAGTATCTACAGCGGAAGAGCTTTGCGGCTCCATAAATATACTTGATACTGTACATTTGAAGAATCTTGTGGAAGATCTTTCAAAGCTATATAGTACTACAGTAAATACAAAAGTTGCTAAAGATTGTAAAATCGCGGCAGAAAAAAGACTTATAGAGGCAATTCGCGCAAATCTTGACAGATATAGCGATTAACACTGCAAATTTAATGATAATCTAAATAGATAGCAAGCTTTTTTAAAAGCTTGCTTTTTTCTTTTTATATGAAATGAAATTCTCAGGCTTGACAGCAACAATATTATAATATATAATAACATTAGTTATTAATAACTGGTGTTATTATTTTGTGGGGGGGACGATTGGCAAAAAAATTAACGACAAGGGATAAAATTTTAGACACTGCTTTTGAATTGACACGCAAACAGGGGGTAG
>CAJTQE010000088.1:2744-5806 GCA_910578655.1 uncultured Christensenella sp. | reverse complement strand
TGAGCTCTTACCTCGCCATTCCAACCTTACAGTATAAAACTGCGGTATATTTCTGTTCACTTTCCTTGAAGTCGCCTTCTCCTGCCGTTAACAGGCACCCTTGCCCTGCGATGCTCGGACTTTCCTCACGCCGCTTTCGCGACCCGTGACCGTATAATTAACTCAAATTTTTTTAATTATAGCACAATATTAAAATTAAAGAAACTATTTTTATATTATTAATTGCTTTTTTATTCATTTTATATTACAATAAATATATTAAAATTTTGGAGCTTTCAATGAAGAAAACAAAAATTATCTGCACGCTTGGACCTTCAAGCAATAATGAAAAAGTTTTATCTGAAATGATTGACGCCGGAATGAACGTCGCGCGACTTAATTTTTCACACGGAACCCACGAAGATCACGCCGCAAAAATTGAACTTGTCAAACGCGTGCGTGAGCGCAAAAAAGTCCCTATCGCTATTATGCTTGACACCAAAGGGCCTGAATTCAGAATTAAAACGTTTAAAGACGGAAAAATCAAATTGAAAGAAAACGACCCCTTTACTTTTACCACAGAGGACGTTATCGGAGATAAAAGCCGAGTTTCGGTTTCTTTCAAAGGTATATGCGAACAACTTTTACCCGGCGATAAAATTCTATTGAACAACGGGCTTATGATTTTTGAAGTAGTCAAAATAGAAGCTCCCAATGTTATATGTAAAACTGTCGTCGGCGGAGAACTTTCCGATAGAAAAAGTATGTTTTTCCCGGACAAAGACCTTGATATGACATACCTTTCCGAACAGGATAAGGCTGATTTGAGATTCGGCGTTGAACACGGTGTCGATTACGTTGCCTGCTCTTTCGTTTCCAGAGCACAGGATCTTATCGACATAAGGAACTTCCTTGAACAGGAATGCGGCTCGGCGCCCGGAAAAATAGAGCTTATTGCTAAAATTGAGAATCGGGCAGGCGTTAAAAATCTCGATTCGATAGTCGAAGCAAGCGACGGCATAATGGTTGCTAGAGGCGACCTCGGCGTTGAGGTACCCTTTGAAGAGCTACCCTGCATTCAAAAAACCATTATAAAATCCTGCCGTATACACGGTAAGCGCAGCATTACCGCAACGGAAATGCTTGAATCGATGATAAAGCAGCCCCGCCCCACACGTGCGGAAATTTCCGACGTTGCGAACGCCGTTTACGACGGCTCTTCCGCGATTATGCTGTCCGGCGAAACAGCCGCAGGCGCCTACCCCGTGGAAGCGGTAAAAGCTATGGCTAAAATCGCCGAGCAAGCCGAAGAAACGAACTATATCGCATATATAAAAGAAAGCGACTATCACATCGAAAGACTTTCGGAAGCGCTTGCACACTCCGCCTGCACCCTTGCCGAAGATATAGGCGCAAACGTAATAGTCGTATGTACGAGAACGGGCGCAACCGCAAAAACGGTATCGCGTTTCAGACCAATGATTGATATTATAGGTATGACAACCGACGAAGTAGCTTACAGGAAGCTTGCTTTGAGCTGGGGCGTAATTCCCGTAATGAGCGAGGAATTTTACTCGGTAGACGTCCTCTTCCATTACGCCAAACGTGCCGCCATAGATACCGGGCTTGTCAAAAAGGGAGACAAAATAGTTCTTACCGGCGGCACGCCGAACGGCAAGAGCGGCAATAGTAATTTAATAAACGTAGAAACGGTTTAAAAAAGGCGCTTAAAGCGTACTTTCCATTGAAATCAGGCATAAGATTATAAAAAGCTCTCGAACAAATTGTTCGAGAGCTTTTTAAATATATATTATTTACAAAGATAAATTGAAATTTATCCATATTCTATACAAATTTTTCAAGGTCGAAATGCCCGTCGGCGTAAATCAGTTGTCCGTCCTTATGTTCATAACCTAATTTACGATAAAACGGAATTGCCGACATTGCGGAGTGAATTTCAATTCTATTCGCTCGCTTTGCGTATTCGTCTTTTTCCAAAAACTCGATAATCTCTCTGCCGACACCTTTTCTCTGATATTCGGGTGCAACAAAAACAGTATGTATCCAACTCTCGGTTAAGCTGTCCCAATATGCAGCTATACCGCCACAGCCGATAATTTTGCCGTTATCTTTGACAACGTAGAAATGCCCATTGTCCATTTTTATTTTGATTTCGTCGTATGTACAATAAAAATATTGCGCTGGATAGAACTTGGCAAAATCGGAATACTTACACGCCCGAACAACCATATTGCAGGTTTCTTGTATTTCGCTTTCTTTAATTAGTTCAATAATCACTTTAATGCCTCAAATTACTGTTTACTGTACATCATTATATCACGAAAAATAAAGTAACGCAATAAAACTCTCTATCTCACTATGCTACTCGTAGCTTAGTTCGTCCACGAAAAATAGTACAGGCATAGCTTAACGCTATACCTAAATCTTTTTATTTGTGCCTTATTAAATTCCCCACGGTAACTACGGTAAATAAGCGCCGTTTTTAACGGTATTTTTCGAATATTTTCTCAGCCACCCTCAGCCCGTCCGCCGCCGAACTGGTTATTCCGCCGGAATAGCCGCTGCCTTCGCCGCAGGGGTACAGTCCGCTGACAGACACGCTTTCGCAGTTTTCATCGCGAACGATTTTTACAGGCGAAGAAAATCTCGTTTCCACACCGGTAAGCACCGCGTCTGGACAGTCGAAACCCTTCAACCTTTTCCCCATATCGGGAATAGCCGCCTTCAAAGCCTCTACTGCAACAGAAGGCAAAACCCCGTCAAGCGGCGCGAACGCGCATCCCGCCGAATACGTGGGAAATATATCCCCGAAACGGTCTGAAATTCTTCCCGTCGCAAAATCCTTATATAGCTGTATGGGAGCTTTGTAATCTCTTCCGCCCGCCTCGAACGCAAGTCTTTCTATTTTTTGCTGAAAACGCATACCTGCAAACAAATCGCTGCCCTCAAAATCCTGACTATTTAACTGAACCATAAGCGCGGCGTTTGAATTTATACTATCACGAGCATACAGACTCATTCCGTTTGTAACAACGCCGCCATCTTCGCTTGACGCAGGAATT
>CAJTQE010000088.1:0-2721 GCA_910578655.1 uncultured Christensenella sp. | reverse complement strand
CGTAAATACTGTTCGTTTGTGCGCACGGGATACGAGTTTATAGTCCGCAGTCGGTAAATTTATATACTGTTTGCCGTACTGCGCTTTTCCTATTTCGCTTGCAAGATGCTCTATTCTTACGCCGATTGCGAATTCACGCGGCTCCATAACTATACCGTTGTCGTTCAACATTGTAAAAGTATCTCGCGAAGAATGTCCTATTGCTAAAACAACGGTATCTGTAACCAACACGCTTTGCTCACCGGTTTTAACGTTTTGCAAAATCAGCGACTGCAACTTGCCGTTGTCAATTTTAATGTCGACCAGCATCGTATTAAACATATAACTTCCGCCGTTACTTAAAATATATGAACGAATATTCTGCAAAACGCCGAACAGCTTGTCACTGCCTATATGCGGTTTATTGAGATACATAATTTCTTTCGGCGCACCGAATTTCCAAAAAATTTCAAGCACGGTTCTATTTAAACCGTCGTGAGTTTGAGTGTTTAGTTTTCCGTCAGAAAAAGTTCCTGCACCGCCCTCGCCGAACTGAACGTTGCTATTAACATTTAAAATTTGCTTGTCAAAAAACTTTTGACAGGATATTTTCCTGTCCTCGACCGCTTCTCCGCGTTCAATAATTACAGGCAAAAAACCGCGTTCAATAAGTCTTATCGCACACATAAGTCCAGACGGACCTGCACCTATTACGGCAACGGTTTTCGGCATTTTAATTCGTTCGTCGGCAGGTTCAGACTGCACTTCCTCGTCAGAAGCCACTATGGAATATACCCAAAATATATTGCCTTTATCGCGTGCGTCAAGCGATTTCTTAACTATTAAAAACCGCTTTAACGGTCTGCCAAGTTTCTTTTTTGCAATACTTAAAAGCTTGTCCTCGCTTTCTCCGATTTTAAGTTTTACGTTATCAATGCGTACTGTCATAATCTTTTTAAAATAGCATCCGCAACTGCGTATCCGCTTGCAAAAGCCCAATGTAAATTATAGCCGCCGCAACAGCCGTCCACGTCAAGTATTTCGCCCGCAAAAAACAAATTCTTTACGTACTTACTTTCAAGTTCGTCAGAAATATCTTTTAAATCGATTCCGCCACGCGTAACCTGAGCATAATCAAACCCGAGTGTTCCCGTAACGGGCAAAATGAAATTCTTTGCTGTATTACAAATTATACACGAATCGCTACTATTGCACCGCTTTATTATTGCCCTGCCGAGTTGATTATGCAGAGTTCCGCTGAGCAGTTCGTAATCGGGATAACCGATTTTTTTCTTTTCCTCAATATCTCTTACAATTTCACTATCGTCAAGCCGTAAAAAATTCATCGAAAGTACTACGTTTTGCTTGTCCGCAATATATGACGATATTGCAAAAATTGCATTGCCGGACACTCCGTAATCGGTAAAAATCACGTCGCCGTAAGTCGACGCAATTGCCTTCCCGTTTATAAAAGCAGTTACGCCGCATTCCACCCTTATACCCTTTAACGTTTTGATATATTCGGTATCAGTTTTCAACTGAACCAAAGACGGATGGAGCCGCGTCAATTTGTGTCCGAATTTTTGCGCAAGTGCATAAGCAGAGCCGTCCGTTTTATACTGTCTTTGCGCCTTGCCGCCTGCACATAACACAACAAATTTTGCTGTCACTTTATCACCGTCAGACAGCGTTATGTTAAGATTTTTATCTAAGTGTGTCACTTTTGTATTCAATAGAACTGTCACGCAGCCTCGCTGCAAATCGCGCAAAAGACTGTCCACCAAAGCTGATGCCTGCTTCCCGACAGGGTAAACTCTTCCGCTTGCATCGGCTTTCAAAATACAGTGAAAAAGACGTTCTTCCAGATTAACCCTATCAGATGAAAAAGCAATTTTTTCAACTAAATTTTTATTGCCGCTGAAATATCGGTCAAGCGACATATTGACGTTAGTTACGTTACCCTGTCCGTTGCCGGTAGAAGCAAGCTTTTTACCCAAACGCTCTCCGGCTTCGATTACAACGATATTTAATTTTGAATTGACTTTAATAAGCTGAACGGCGCACGACAGACCTGCTGCACCCCCACCTATAATTGCTACGTCGTAATTCATAAATATATTGTATTACAACTTGAGAAAACTGTCAACACTTAAGCTTATTTAAAATTTCATTAAGAGTTTCAAGGTGCAGTTTTTCATCCTCAACGATACGTGAAATAATTGTTTTTACCTGTTCATTTTTAAGACGGGTTAACATTTTTGAATACTGACATATAGCGTGCTTTTCCCCCATTATATCGTCCTCAATCATATTTACGGGATTTCGCGAATAGGAAACAAATTTAGTCGAATAAAAATTATACCCCATAGGCGGATATTGGCAAAATATCGGCTGAGCGCCGAGCGCGGCTATGGTATTCCCCAAAAGCTTTAAGTGAATCATTTCCGCTACAGCTATGCTTTCCAAAGTATCTGAAATTTGCTGCATACGCTGTTTTGCAAAAATAAAAGACTGATACACGTATTGCAAAATTGCATTTAATTCCCCTGTTGACGTAGCATATGCAGGCGAAATTACCGTAAGTGAGTAAGCATCGGGGCAAATCCCGTCCGTAGTAGGATAATCGTTATTAACTGTCAAAGGTTTAGCCATACTAACATAATATGATAATATCATTACAGTGAGTGCAATAAAAATCCACGGGTAAAACCCGTGGTTTTTCAATTTGGGGTAAAACCCCTT
>CAJTQE010000087.1 GCA_910578655.1 uncultured Christensenella sp. | reverse complement strand
ACATTATAACGTTTCCGCTTGCAAAGCGCGAGCATAACGCCGCGGGGAAAAGCGCCGCGCCCGTTTCGGGATTGATATCCAGAGAAAGCGCATTCAGAACAGATTTGCGCGCCACGCTCGAAAGATTGGCTATCGTGGGGTCGTCGTAAAGCTTTTTGCCCGCATTGGTGGTAAAAATAAGTATCGCGTCCGCAAAGGAAACCTCCTCCGCGGTGTAGTTGTCGCGTATTCTGCCAGCGTCCAGAATCTGCAAAAACAGATGTATTACGTTTAGATGCGCCTTTTCAACCTCGTCGAAAAGCAGTATGCACTTGGGATTTTTGTCAACAAAGCTTGTAACAATGCCGCGCTGTGCGTTTTTGTATACCTTGTCAGAGCCCGCAAACTGCAAATTCGATTCCTTTTCGCAGTATTCGCTCATATCGAAGCGTCTGTAAGGCAAGCCCAAAACCTCCGCCACCTGCTCCGCAAGGAAGGTTTTGCCCACTCCGGGAGGGCCCGCAAATAGGAAGGTCGCCCTCGGACGGGTGCGCTTTTCCTGCGTTAGGGAAAGCAGCTCCGCCTGAAAATACCCCGAAACAAGGGTATCCACAGCATGGTCCTGACCGTATACCGAGGCAAGCAGCTTCTGCTGAACGGTTTTTACCTTGTCAACCGAGGTCAAAAGCTCCTCGAGGCTTGCGCCCTTTTTGGCAGTCGCGCCTTTTTGCGCCGTACCCGAGTGCGCCGCCGCACGTCTGCGCGCCATTGCCGCAAGCGCCTCGGCAGACGGGTCCGTCTGTTCTTCGTCCTCTTGCTCCGCAACCGGCTCGCACGTTACGGCAATTTCCCCCGCCGCCTCGGAAGGGCGGTTGCGCGAGGGGTTCATTACAAATTCCTTAATCGCCTCGGTAGGGTCGGCAAGAATTAATTCCAAATACAAATCCGCGCCCACCTCGTCCTTGCCGAGCTCCAACGCCTTTGCCTCTGCCGCAAAGACTATTTTATTGAACAAAAACCCGCCCAGCGCGGACTCGCTTCTGTTTTCGGAAACGAATTTCTTCATTTTTTCCGAAGCGTAGCCTATGTCCGTGCCGTACCGCGACAAATGATTTTTGATATTTTCCAGCTCTTTCCCGCGGCATTTTGCGCCTTCACCGTCCGACGGGGCGGCAATTGCGCCCAACAGCGATGTCATAAAATAGTCGGCGGAAATTCCGCGCTTGCCGTCCGCGCGGACCATTTTGTCCGCATTGCTCAGCACCGATTCCAAAAGCTTGCTTTTGTTTGCCATAAAACTCTCCGTAAGCGGCGCGGCGTACACACGCGCCCGCGCCTGATTACCTTATTATATAAGATACACAATATATTGTATTATAAAAGCAGTAAGCGCATATTGTCAAGGGTTTTAAAAAAATAACCGCGTGCAATTTTTCCGCACGCGGCTTTTCAAACTTTATTGTGTTTTAATTGGAAATACAGCTGCGTATCCGTTTCAACGCGGTTTTTTCAAGTCGGGAAACCTGCGCCTGCGATATACCCACCTCCTGCGAAATTTCCGTCTGGGTTTTGCCCTCGAAATAGCGCAGAAAAAGTATTTTCTTTTCTCTGCTTTCAAGGCGGTTAATAGCCTCGTACAGCGCCGCCTTTTCCGTCCAGACCTCGTCGTTGTTCTTTTCGTCGAAAATCTGGTCCATCAAAAGGAGCGTGTCGCCCGCCTTGTTATACACGGGCTCGTAAAGCGAAACGGGGTCGGAAATGGCGTCAAGCGCGTATGCCACCTCCGATACCGCAATATTCATTTCCTTTGCGATTTTGTCGTAGGTTACGTCCTCGTCAACCTCTTCAAGCTTTTCCCTCACCTTTAAAATCCGGTACGCGGTATCCCTTATCGAGCGGGAAACGCGCAGGGAATTGCCGTCCCGCAAATACCTTTTAATCTCTCCCAAAATCATTGGAATAGCCTTTGTACTGCGAAACCGACTTCAATGTTTTAGTAAGGTTATTATAGCATATTATGGGGGCAATTGCAAGCGGAATCAAAAAATAAAAATTTTGAACATTAGTAAAATTTCCCATAAAAAAAGTCTTTGGAAAAGAGTTCCCAAAGACTTCCTTGATTATAAAAAGTTAATCGCTACTATTTAAAGGCATTTTCCCAACCAATAATTGTTCATATTCATTTTGCTTCAAATAGACCTGAATTTTTCCGGCTGTCAATACAACTTTATGCACAATGGCTCTTACAACATTTTGCTTTTGTCTTTCGTCTAACTTGCCCCAAACATCAGGTAAAGTTCGTAACATTTCAGCCTTTTCTTCCATCATTTTTGTAATACCCTTTTTTTCCTTTTCGACTTCAATGTTCTTTTCCTGCTTCTTAATTTCAAACTTTACTTTTTCGGCTTCGTCTAAAATACTGTCATCGCCAAGTCTTTGATATGCCTTAACTAATCTGTCATATTCAGTTTTTAATTCAGAAATCTTTTTAGTTAATCCCTCGATTACATCGCCGTCAGTTGTCAGCTTTTCTTTTATATCGTCTTTATAACGCATTGATGAATTTAAAATTATTTGTACCACAGCTTCTTCAACTTGTTCGGCATCATACTTATAATTAGCACAATTTTGGTCTTTAATTAAATTCCTTTTTCCATTACTTTCATATTGAGAATAGCAAATTAATTTTAGTTTTTTATTCTTCCCTTTCCCATATTGCATATATCTCATTTTTGCGCCACATCTTCCGCAATATAGCAATGACGACAATAGATAAGTTGACGGATTTCTTGTTACGCTTCTGCTTTTAAGTATGCGCTGGGCTTTATCGAAATCTTCATCCGAAATAAGCCTTTGATGTACGCCCGGATACTGCTCGCCCTTAAATGTTATTTCTCCTAAATATGTTCTGTTCTTTAAAACATTAAAAACGACAACATCAGAAGAAAGTCCAAGCACTGTTGCAATTTTTAAAGGAGAAAATTCCATTGAATTATATAATTCAAATATCTTACGGACTATTATTGCTTTATCAGGGTCAACTGCAAGATTTCTGATTTCTTTTGAATAATAATACCCATAGGGGGGATTTCCACCACCTTTCCATAATCCTTCTAACGCTCTTTGCTTGCGCCCTAAAAATAATTTAGTAACGATAGCATCGTGGTCCATTTCAGCAAATATAGAGAGTATGGAAATCAATATTCCATATGTCTGTTTGCTTCGGGAATCAATACTGTCTTTAACGGCAAAAAAGTCGCACTCGGCTTTGGCGCAATCTTCTTTTAAAAATTTTAAAATAAGCATTTGCGTTCTGCCTATACGGTCAAGAGAATGAGTAATTACAAATTTAATTCTTTTCTCCTTCATAAGTTTTAAAAGGCACTGAAATGCAGGGCGTTTATCGTTCATACCCGTATAACCGTCGTCAACGAAAACTACTACATTTTGTATATCGTAAGCCTTGCAATATCTTTCATTTGCTCCATATTGGACATCTAATCCATAACCGTCCTGCGCTTGCGAATCAGTTGATACTCGCAAATATATAGCCGTAATATCCGTCATTTCGTCCGTGATTTCTTCGTAAGTCGGATAGTTAAATTTAATTACCTTGCTTTTCTCTTTCATAAATATTTCTCCAAAGTATAATTTATCTTATAGGTTTTCTTTCGGGATAATATTTGTAATAAATCTCATTCACAATATCGCTTATATATTCGTTGATACAAATATAATTTTTTAAGTCATTGAGTTTTATTTTATTGTCCCCCATGAAAATCTCTACTTCTTCAATCATAATCCTCCAAAAATATTTAAAGCCTTGATTTTTAATAATTATTGCCAATTAATAGAAATAATTAAAACAAAATCAAGGCTTTTTTCTATTCTATTTTAGGGCCATACTGCTTCTGCAAGGCTTGATACCCTGCGTAAATCAGTTCTACCTTTGTAATACTGTTCTTTTTGAGAAAGACCGTTATTTCTTCGTAAAGCTGTCGGTCTATGCTTGTTTCAAACACTTTGTTCTTTGCTTGTCGTTCTTCTTTATGCTTTTCTTCGTATCGTCTTTGCGCTAACCGCTTCGGCGTGTCGGGCTTTTTCGTTACCATAATTTCTCCTATGCCACATATATAAGTTCTGATAAAATTTCTTCTTCTATGAGCTTCTGCATTTCCGTCTGTCTGCGGTAATCTTCTATAAAGTTTCCCGTTCTCTTATACCTTTCGTCTTTCGATAGCTTTTCAAACATAGTGTTATAAAGTTCGTCAGCAGCCTTGTCAATACTGTGCAGATATTCGGGAAGGTTGGCTATTGTCCAATCAAGCCCTTTATCTTCAAGATACTTTCTTTTAAGCGTTCCGTATTTACCGTAAACGTGTTGAACGGTCTTTACGTTCGCTTGATACACCTTAATCTCCTCAACCGTCAAGCCTTCGCCCCTATCTGCTTTTGCAATGATTTCCTGTACGTTCATAACCATACCTCCGTTTTTTATTATAATCGTATATATACGATATAGTATTTTTTTGTATTTGTCAAGGCTTTTTTAAAAATTTTTATTTTTTATGCGTAATTTTTATGTTACGCTCAAATGTAAAAGTAACGTCCCACTTTTCCCTGCAACAATGAAAAGAGGCTAAAAAGGGGTAATTTTGCGGACGTTACTTTTGCTAAATTCCACTCCGTTCATTTCAAAGTTTAAAAATGGCTCAAAAAGACAAGAGGTCGGCTGTTTTTGTACAAGTAAAGTCCACCCCTAATTTTAAAGTTCCACTAGTTGTTTGCCCCAATAGTCGGTAGTTTACTTTATTTCTTCAGTAATTTCGGCGTTAGATTTATATCGTCCGCTTTAATTTTTTGTATGCCCAACGCAGTTAATATGTCTTCGGAATAGAAGAATTTAAACACGTCGTAGGGGCATCGGTCATTGAGTTTCAGTCTGTTATATGAGTTTATGTGGCTCATCATAAGGTTTATATCATTTTGCGTAAATTCATCAAACGATTTACCTTTTGGTATTACACGCCTAATAAACTCGTGATTTACTTCAATACTGCCTTTCTGGTCGGGTCTGTTCGGTTGGCAATAGAATACTCTCGTTCTGTATTCGCCGTAAGTATCCACCTCAATCTTTAATGGATTTGAGAACTCAGAACCGTTATCCGTGAGGAGTACGGGGAAGAGTTTTCTAAACGCTTCCCGTCCAAGTATATCGTCCAGATTATTGAATATAGCGGTAACAGATTTAGACGTATTAGCCGGTCTTAAAAAAGCAAGCATAAAACCCGTTTCAACAAACTGTAAAGTCAACAAAACTTTTCCGGCAATACCGCCTTTCACAGTATCCATCTGTACAACAGCAACGGGATTCTCTTTTATATAAGTTAAATAATCCTCGTATGACCTGCCTTCAGCACAGTGTTTATCCACTTTAAACTCAACCTTGGGTTTCCTTGCACGGTAACGTACTTTTCTCGGTAAATCAATGTTTTTAAGCTCGAATACGCCTCCGTCTATGTAATTATAGATAGTTTTCTCGCTAACCGTAAGCTCGTCTTTATGCGCAGATACAACATGGTGTACGGATTGTCCTTGTAATATAGGTTTTGTTATTATTCTTTCAATTTGTTTTGCCTCTTCTTCGTGGATATAGAAACCTTTTCTCTTTTCGGACAGTGTGCGTTTGTATACAAACCTTTTAAGTAGTTATCTTTTGTAACCATAGGTTTACCGTCAAAAGCATAACCGCAAATAGCTTTTATAAATTCCGCTATCTGTTTATCCGTCATCTGCTTCATAACTTTGTAATATTCTTCTTTAATTTTTAAAATTTTCT
>CAJTQE010000086.1:3608-5880 GCA_910578655.1 uncultured Christensenella sp. | reverse complement strand
TTGTCTGTGGGGAGATTGTTGAAGACGGCGTAGAAGTTTGCCCCGTTTGCAAAGCAAAGAAATTTGAACCGGTTAGCAATGCTGCATTTGCGTGTGAGCACGCAATAGGTGACGGCAAAGTTGAGGATAATGAAATAATGGAGGGCTTGCACGCTAATTTCACGGGCGAATGTACGGAAGTCGGAATGTATCTTGCAATGTCGAGAGTGGCAGACCGTGAAGGGTATCCCGAAATAGCGGAAGCATTCAAGCGCTATGCTTTGGAAGAAGCGGAACACGCAGCAAAATTTGCCGAGCTTTTGGGCGAAGTTGTAACTCCTTCAACAAAGAAGAATCTCGAACTCCGTTCGGCGGCAGAGTCGGGCGCATGCGAAGGTAAATTTGCACTTGCAAAAAGGGCGAAACAACTCGGTTACGATGCTATTCACGATACCGTACACGAAATGGCAAAGGACGAAGCAAGACACGGCGCAGGCTTTGCTGGACTTTTAAAGAGATATTTCGGAAAATAATAACTTGTTAAATTAGAAGTTTAAGGGAGTAGGCAGAAATGCTTACTCTCTTTTTTTGGTGGAATAAAAGTGGAAAGGCAATTTTGTATTTACGGTAAAATATCCTAAAAGTGGAAATTGAAAAAGTGGAAAGTAGTTATAATCAATTTTTAAGTGATTTTTCATTGCTGTATCAATGAATTTTTCACCAACCTATGGCGGTCTGTATGATTTGTTGACTAAAAGTTGCTTGTTCATAAATTCCTCCTATTATAATAAAAAATGGAAACAATTTTAGTTGCTTCCATTTTTAATTTCGTTGAATATTTCATAATTTTCAATTGGAAATTTTTCCAATAAATCAGGGATTTCATTAAGTATAGAAAAATCATTTATTTCTATGTTAATGTAATTATCATTATCAGGTGTTAATTTGATATATTCATCAACATAGCTATTAAGTAATTCTTCATAACGCTCAACATATTGTTCCTGTTTAATGTCATTATAGATTGCTTTTAGTGAATTGACAATAGGATTTTTATCCAAATTAGAATTAGTAATATTTATTTTAAATTTTTCAACTGCTTTTTTATTATGTTTTCTTAGTAGGTCGATAATTTTTTTATTTATACAATAACGAGAGCTTTGGATTTTTTCAATTATTTCTTGTGGATTTGAATAAATTAAGTTATTAATTTCAATAAATTCGAGGCTTTCATTGTACCATAAAGATGCCTTAACTATTAAATCTTCAATTTCGTCAGGTGTTAATTCAGAAAGTACTTTGTGGCTATCATTAGTTAATGCTTTGTAACTTTCATAAATTGTTTTGTAAGAATAAAATTTACTATAATTATTTGCCTGTATTTCATATTCTAAATAAGCATAGTTTATGCTGTACGAATTTTTTAAAATGTTTTTAAATCTTCGAAAAAAAGCAGGTGCAACGCCCTTTTTAAAAATATCTGAAAATGTTTTGCATCCGAAATGATTTAGTAGGGTATCTTGTGTAGTTGTAATTTGAAATTGTTCTTCAATATTAGGGTAACGGGTTTTATTATATACTTTATTTGCTTTTATAGTGTCACCGTCTTCATAAGTATCAAATATTTTAATTTTTTCTCTAATGTTAAAAAAATTTTGCTGTAAATGCTTTATTGCGTTATAAAAAATACTGTGTAATGCCTTTGAACAATCAGCTAAAAAATAAAATAATATTAAATTTTGTTTCTGTAATAATTTTTCTCGTTTCCATTCTAATTCATCGTCACCTTTATAATGGCTATTATAAAGAGCTGTTGATTTTTGAAAGGCGTTAGCATATTTGTTATTAAAAAAACCCCAATGGTGTTGTAATTTTGACATACTGCTTTTAAAATAACAGTTTTTTGCCAAAAGGCAAATCATTAAAATATCATCATTGTATTTTTTAGGCTTAATACGTGTTTTCTTTTCCTTTTCTAATGGTACATTATAAATATCTAAAACTTCAAATTCGCTATCATCTTTGTTGTATTTAAATTTAAAATATCGTTCCCAATGCTTTAATTGCCCGTCTCGCTTGTGTCCTTTTTTAAAGAATGGTTCTTGTAGAATTTTGCATAGTTCATTATAAAAATAAGTGCAATTTTTTTCAATTTGAGAAGTATTAATTTTCTTTTTTTCATATTTAACATAAGGCTTATAATTACTCGTTTTTATATACATAATAAAATTCCTTTTTTATTTAGTAACATTTTATTTTTAATAAATAAATTATATATAATGTAAAATAAAAT
>CAJTQE010000086.1:0-3577 GCA_910578655.1 uncultured Christensenella sp. | reverse complement strand
CATAATATATCACTAAAATTGTCAGAAGTCAAGAAAATCATACTTTTATTTTTTAAGAGTGAAATGGCGCTGTTCGCTTCGCTCACCGCTACACCGCTCCGCTGCCATAGATGTATTAGTAAAGTGCTGACGCACTTTCTAATATATCTTGTACCGAAAGCAAGGGGGTGAGTTTACATTTTTTCAGGTGGATTTTGTTTTCATAGCAAGTGGTTTTAAGGTGCTTACAGACTTAACCCAAATTCAAAACTATGGAAGCGGTAAATATAGTTTTTAATGCTTAAAGGGTGAAATAGGTAATAGTTGCTCTTATATTGAAGTCATTTTTCAAAAATTAAATTTTCTTGTTAGTGCTATTGTTTTGCGAAAATCGGGAAGCTGTAACAGCTTCCCGATTTTCGATATAAACCAAAGCATTGACAATTAATTAAAATTGTGTTATATTAATTATGCCAAACAATTCTTATAGTCCCAAATTAGGAGTACGGACTTTTTTATTTTAATGATTAAAGACGACTTTTACTATGTCAACTTTTGAATTTAGCAAAAATGCAAATTCCATTTATGTTGGTATAGTAATTTTCCGTACTGCGTAAGAATTGTTTGGCGACAATCGGAGTTTGCGTTTTTCGTGCGTTGACTTCGGTTGGCGCACTTTTTTTATTCAAAAAATTTTTGTGCCATTCTCAATTTCTGCTACATCCATTAGTTATAATGGTTGCAATAAAAAATTTTTGGAGGACTCTTTATGAGAAAAAAACTACTTATTGTTTTGATGTTTTTGATAAGTTGTTTTACTTTGGTGTTTGGACTTTCAGCTTGCGTTACAAGTGGCGACAATTCCAATTCAAACAACTCACAACAGGGAACAACACAAAATCCCGATAATCAGCCAAATTCTTCACGAGTAGAATTAACTTCTACACAGATATATCAAAAAGTGAATCCGAGTGTGGCATTTGTTTTAATTTCGCAAAGCAGTAAACTTGTTAGTGGAAGTGGATTTTTTATTGATAAAAACGGTACGCTTGTAACCAATTATCACGTTATTGAAGACGGGATAACTGGGGTACTGCAACTTTATAACGGTGAAACAGCAACAATTCAAACTGTACTTGGCTATAATGAAACGCTTGATATTGCAATTTTGTCTACCTCGGCAAAATATACCACGCCTGCAACACTTGGAAATAGTTCTGGAGTACAAGTGGGGGATACGGTTTATGCCATTGGCTATCCCGAAGCTTTTGAAGTTGGTTTTTCTTCAAGCACGTTTACAACGGGTATGGTTTCTATGAATCGTTCTATAGGTGGCTATACCTATATTCAATCAACGGTTGATATTACTCACGGAAACAGCGGTGGTGCACTCATTAATACATACGGTGAAGTCATTGGTATCACTACGGCAGGACTAAATATAGGGAATGTCGATTATATGAATCTCTCTATTCCTATACAGCGTATAGACACCGTAAGTAGGAATGTAAATGAAAGTCTTGAAATTGTGACTAAAAGGCATTACCCTGTTTATGTTACTTATCAAACGGATAATACAGTTTATCAAAAACAGACCTTAAAATATGAGGGTGTTGCAACAAAACCGATAAATCCAACGAAAACAGGCTATACGTTCGAGAATTGGTATGAGAATAAAGATTGTACTAAGCTATTTGATTTTAATAAAAAAATTATTGCGAATACAACAGTATATGCTAAGTTTAATATTAAATCTTATAACGTGACGTATAATTTGGTTTCAGGTTCTTGGAATGGCTCTACGCCGCAGTCAACTTATACTTTAAGCGATTGCAATAAAGCTCTTCCGTCGCCCATTAGGTCAGGTTATTTATTTGAGGGGTGGTTAGATTCAGTTGGCAATTATATAGATAACTTTCCTGCAAGTAATTCAGTAAAAGATTTAACGCTTACTGCAAGTTGGGTAGTAGGAACTGAAGGATTAAAATTTGTCCAAAACCAAGTAACTGAATATGTAGGTACGGAAATAGATATAGTTATCCCTTCTACATATCGTAAAGTAAAAATTACCCAATTAAAACCGACTGTATTCCAAAATAATACTATTATAAAGTCTGTAACAATTTTAGATGGTATTACAGCGATTAATGAGTATGCATTTGAAAATTGTACAAATCTTACAAGTATTATATTTCCCGACAGTGTGACGAGTATGGGTGAGGCAATATTTTACGGCTGTAGTAATCTTACGAAAATTACAATCCCTTTTGTTGGTAAAAACAAAAGCAATTCTTTAAGCAGTGATGATATTAATTATAATACACAATTGGGCTGGTTATTTGGAAAGAAAGCGTATGAGGGGAGCATTGAGATTAAGCAATGGATGCATTACGCAGATAACTACAATATATGTTACTTCCCTGCTACATTAACTACCGTTGAGATAACGGGTGGAAGTCTACCTAAAGCGTCATTCGATAATTGTTCTACGCTCACGCATATTATACTTGGAAATAGCGTGAAAGCAATTGGTGTCTGGGCATTTTATGGCTGTAGCAGCCTTGAAAGCATAATTATACCCAACAGTGTTACGAATATTGGTCGTTATGCATTCATTTATTGTAGTAGTTTAACAAGTATAATAATTCCTAACAGTGTTATAACTATCGGTGAATATATGTTTACCTATTGCAATAATTTAACTATTTATGCAGAAGCAACTTCTAAACCGAGCGGTTGGGATGAACATTGGAACGATAATAACTGCCCCATAATTTGGGGGTACAATGTATGAATTTGCAAAGACACACTGGTAAAAAAATTGCAGGTAATCAAAAACAAGATAAGTATTGGTGCAATCAAAAAGACAAATTTGTTAATCAAACCTATTATACAAATCCTATAAATGATTTACCTTTTGGTCGCACTTGTGATGAATGTGATGACATTTGCACTTATGAGTGTGAATATAAACGTGCTCAAAGATAAATTATAAGATATAACAGCGGCTGTAAAACAGCCGCTGTTAAGTCATAATATTAATTTGGATGATGAATGGCATAGTAGAATAGAGTTACCAAAATTAAAAGTCCTATAATCATAATTCTTTCTCCTTTGTGATTTTTTGTTGTAATTACTTCATTTCTCTGTAACACCATACAATGGTGTATATTGCCATAAGCCATATAACTATTGCTAACATTTTATTGATACTCCTTTAATAATTAGTGTAATTTTGCATTTTATAAGCTGTCGATTTTATCTTTTAAAATTTCTATACCGTTTTTAGATACGGCAAGATAATATTTTTCAGTTACTTTGCCGCTACTGTGTCCCATTTGATTACAAAGTATGTGGGTAGGGGTGTTAAGCTCTGCAAGCCTTGTGCCGTAGGTGTGTCTTAAATAGTGGTATTTAAAGCCGATTCCCAAAGTCTGTTTAATCATTCGGGTGTGATACTTCATTGAGTTTACGGTCTGAATTTTGCCATTAGAAAGCGTATTTACAAGAATAGTGGAGGCGGCTAAATTGCCGTTGGTATTCACAATCATAGTTTGATTTTGTTGCCTTTGGGCTGTGAGTGTTTTCTCTGCTTGTT
>CAJTQE010000085.1 GCA_910578655.1 uncultured Christensenella sp. | reverse complement strand
TACTTCAACGGAAGAGTAGTACTGCGCAATGCCGTTGTGTGCGGTAGCGTAGTTGTGCAGCATAAGCACGTTTGAAATAGGCTGACTGTATTTGTCCTTTGTTTCGTCGTATTCAAGGAAATATTCGCCCTTATTGTCAACGAAAACTTTTTTCTCGCTGCCGTCTTTGTCTTTATAGAAAAATTCCCCGTCTTTTTCAGTCACGTTATAGTGAGTACCGGGATTTTCTATTCTGTCCTTACGGTTGGGGTCGGGTTCTTCGCCTTCCTCGTAATCGTCCTCATCTCTCAATGCTTCGTACTGGTTTTTGTAGAATATATCGGACGACTTCATTCCGTTATAGTCGACATATTCGCTGAGGTAGTTTGAAGCAGAGGAGTCGAGGTTATTGTTGTAATCAAGGTCATCTGCAAGCGAATCTGCGGAAAGTTTGTCCCAAGAAGCTTTCGAGGTGCTTATAATTCCCGACATAGTATAGGAGTTGGTTCCGCCGTGCGTCCAACTTTCGGGGGTTTTAATAAGATACTCGGGTTCGTTTCCGTCCTCTTTCTTTTCGGGTATAGTGAAAAATTCAAAATTACCGTTTTTCAGAAGCTGCGTATCTTCCTTAGTGTTGGTTTTGTCTTTTTCCTTTTCAGTGTCGTCGCCGCAGGCAGACGCAATTCCCGAAAATGTAAAAACCGCCGCGCAGGTGAATGCGAGGAAAACGGCTTTTAATCTGCTTTTTTTGTAGTTGTTTTTTGACATTACAGTAATATCCTCAAATAAATAATTATACTCTATTAGTTTAATATAAAAGCCGACTTTAAGCAAGCATTTAATGCTCAAGAAGAGTATTTTTTTAAATTTTTTTACGATTAATGCAAATAATACTTTTATTATAATGAAAATAAATCGTAATTTTGTAAAACGGATGACTTCAGGTGCACTGACGGGTGCGGTAAACGGTATTTTCGGCGGAGGCGGCGGTATGATAGCTGTTCCGCTTTTGACGAAAATGCTCGGTTACGAGGAAAAGGAAGCGCACGCAACCGCAATTTTTATCATTGCCCCGATATGCGCCGCAAGCGCGTTAATTTATATCATAAACGGATATGCCGCTTTGGACGTAATAATACCCGCAGCCTTGGGAACGGTTGCAGGCGGATTTGTCGGCGCGTATTCGCTTTCAAAGTTTTCAAGCAAAACAGTCAATTATATCTTTCTTGCGGTAATGTTTGCCGCAGGAATAAGGATGTTGTTTTGAGTTTTATTTTATATTTGGTTGCCGGATTCTTTTCGGGACTTATAGGCGGAATGGGTATGGGCGGCGGAACTATTTTAATTCCTGCGCTTACCATATTTTTCGGGGTGGAACAACACGTTGCGCAGGCAACCAATCTTATTGCGTTTCTTCCGATGGCTCTTTTTACCCTCGGCGTTCATAAAAAGAACGGTCTTTTAAGGACGGAGGGGCTGTCGGTTTTGGTAATTCCGGCGCTTTTGACTTCGGTTGCCGCAGGTTTTGCCGCAGCGCTTTTGCCGTCGGTTCTTTTAAAAAAGCTTTTCGGCGCGTTCCTCGTCGCGCTGTCGGTTAAATTACTGATGCAGACAGTCAGTTCTTTGAAATAAGTCTTTTAAACGGTCTGAAAGTAAACATTTCAAGGCAATATAAAAACGCAACGCAAAAGAGGGTGCAGGCGGTGCCGCAAATAATAATCTGCCAAATTGCCGAAACGTAGTGCGAAATTACTCCGTCAAGCAACATTCCGAATACGCACGAAGAAAAAGTGCATATAAGCGCGTGAATCGTATATTTGACGTACTTCAAATTTCCGCAGGTCTTTTTAAGCAAAATTAAATTGAGCAAGGAAGTAATGACGTAGCTCGCCGCAAGTCCTATCATATACGAGTATACGCCTACGAATTTTGTCAGCGTAAGTATACTTATAATCATTGCCGCCGCGCCTATCAAAAAGTGGATTAGAGTGCGTTTTTCGCGGTTCATTGAGTTGAGAACGGTAGTGGAAATCATAGTAATGCACATCGGAATAAGGATAAACGAACACCTTTGTACAATTTGACCGCTCAATTCGTTTGAATAGAGCAGTTCGCCCACTTCGTCGCCGAGTACGAAAAGCACGGGTACCAGCAAAGCAGCTATAAAAATGGCTGCTTTTATTGATTTTTCTACGTCGTATTTGACCTGAGCCGTCTTTTTTCTGTAAAAGTTTTCCGAAAGTTCGGGCGCGACGACGACCGAAATCGACCCTATAAGCGACGACGGGATAAACAGAATAGGCAAGCTCATACCTATGGCAATGCCGTAAAGGCTTATTGCGTCGGAATTGTCAAGCCCGTAAGCGTTCATCAAAAGCAAGGGCAGAAGTACCGCTACGGCGGAGTTTAAAAGCGACGTGGAGGTGCGCATTGCCGTAACGGGCATAGAGGCAGAGAACAGCGGTTTAAGCTGCCTTTTGGGGTTGACGAATTTTCCGCCCTTTTTGAAGTACCAAAACAGTGATACGCAGAATGAAAAGACGTAAGATATGGCAACCGCGATAATTGCTCTGCGCGCTCCGAGAACGGGGTCGGCAACGCCGTAAACAAGTATGCAGCCCAAAATTACCATTACGGCGTCCTCTAAAAGTTCAATTATGCTGTAAGGCAAGAATTGTTTGTTTCCCCAAAACGAACCGCGCATTACGGCGTAGATAGAGGTAAGAATAAGTCCCGGTATCAGCAAAATGAAAATGTCTGTGCTTCTTTCGTCCGAAAAGAGGAAGTCCAGCGCGTTCCTGCCGAAAAAAAGAAGTATGGCGATGGGAATGGTGAAAATAAGTGTTCCGACTACGCCTGCGGTTACGGCGGCGTGCTTTCCGCGCACATCGTTAACCGCGTTGTTTTTCGCCATAAGTCGGGAAACCGTTACGGGAATACCGCTGGAAGCCGCAGTAAGGAATACCGCGAACACCGAAAGACAAATTTGGTAAATGCCGATGCCTTCCGCACCGATAACGCGCGAAAGTACTACTCTGTAAAAAAAGCTCATCATTTTTTCTATTGTTGAAAATACGGTCACTATCGCCGCCGATTTGTAAATGTTCTGCTTCATTTTATATTATTTTACAAATTTCGTCAGCGGAATATGAACGTATTTGGGTTTGTCTGCGTATAATATTATAAAATGTTTACGCTAATCACAGAAAAAAGCAGATATTTTAAAATAAAACGCGGCCAGAACGCAAGTCAGATAGAAAGCGTTTTAAATGTTCCCGTTTGCGGAAAAGCGTTTGCGGGCAGGGTGATAACGGTACCCGATAAGTGCCTTATAAAAATTGAAGCAAGCGTTGGCGACAGTTATAAAACCATTGCCGTAAAGTACGGCGCGGATGAAAGTTATTTAAGGGAAATAAACGGCTTTAAACCCGTATATCCGACTTGTAAAATATTCGTACCCAAAAGTTAACGCACTGCGTAAGCGTGACATATAATGTATTAAATAATTCGCTTTTTTCCTGCGCGGAAAAGTGCGGACAAAATTAACAACGGAGGTCAAAATGTCATTTTTCTCAAATTTTCAATCGGATAAATGTCCCGGCACAATAAGCGGCAATCCCTTAAACGGACTGTGCGAAAAAGTGTGCATTCAGGCGCAGAAAATATTCGATGCCTGCATAAAGCAGATTCAGATAGAAAATTATACCTTAACGCTCACAGACAACGTTCCCGGCGATCCTACATATCCCTTAACTTTTATAAGCGCAAGGTCAACTCAGTCTACGGGTGTGATAACCAATCTCAACGTCGAACGTCTTGCGGATAAACCCGGCTGCGCAAGGGTACAGGCAACCGTCGGTATTCCCGTCGAAGTGGTTTACACCGATGCAAACGGCGCGGAGGGGGTTGCAAACGCTACTATTTCGGTTTCTCACGACGTATTGCTGTTTGTGCCCGCACCGTCGATAATGCCCTATAAGATAACGGCAGAAGTCAGCGCGGTATGCGCCGAGGGTACGTTCAACGGCGAAACGAATACTTTTTCTGTAAACGCATGTCTGACCACAATTTTGAAGGTTGCGATAGACGTCGAAATTCTCGTTCCCAGCTACGGTTACTGCGCTATACCGCCTGCACAGGACTATTCGCACGAAGTATGCACCGGTTTCTTCGAACTACCGCTGTATCCTCAGGGCAAGACTTGTTCTAAA
Organism: uncultured Christensenella sp.; assembly: GCA_910578655.1. GTDB lineage: Bacteria > Bacillota > Clostridia > Christensenellales > Borkfalkiaceae > Coproplasma. The sequence continues at coordinate 1,824 of CAJTQE010000085.1, read as the reverse complement.
CAATAATTTAACGTCGGAAAAAGGCGAAGTGTATGCTTCGCCTTTAAATTTGCCCCATTCTGCCCTAAAAACGCTTTAAAAAAGCACGTTAATGTGCTATAATTATCTTATGCAGATATTTTCTATAAGTGATTTGCACCTGTCCGGAAAGGTCGATAAACCTATGGACGTGTTCGGCTCGGGGTGGGAAAATCATTTTGAAAAAATAAAAGCCGACTGGCAAAACAAGGTCGGCGATGAAGATATTGTCCTTATTTGCGGAGACATAAGTTGGGGAACGGAGCTTGAAGAGGGACTCTTCGACCTGAACGGTTTAAGCGTTTTAAAGGGTAAAAAAGTCTTTATTCGCGGCAACCACGATTACTGGTGGAACGGCATAACCAAGCTTCGCCGCGCCGCACCCGACGGTACTTTTTTCTTTCTTCAAAACGACTGCGTAAAATTTGAAAATATAATAATTTGCGGTTCTCGTGGGTGGACGTGTCCGGGCAGTTCGGACTATACCGAACGTGACGAAAGGCTGTATCTGAGGGAGTCGGAGCGGTTTAAACTCTGTTTTAAAGAGGTTGAAAAGGTCAGAAACGAGGGCGACAGGGTAATTGCAATGATACACTATCCGCCGTTTTCGGTCAAATCTCCCGATACGGCTTTCACAAAACTGTTTGCCGAAAACGGAGTTGAAAAGGTGGTATTCGGGCATATTCACGGCGAAAATTTTTTCCCGTACCGTACGGTAAGGGACGGCATAGAATACGTACTCACGTCGTGCGATAAAGTAGGATTTGCTCTTCAAAAAATTATGTAATTTTAAACGCGCAAGATTTTCTTGCGCGTTAATTTTTAAAAGGCTTTAAATACGTAGTTTTGTTCTTTAAAATATTTAATGACGCTTTTCAATGCCTGTGCCGTTGTGGTTTTTGTGGTCGAATCGTGCGCGAGCATAACCACTGTATCGCGTCCCTTTGCGGTGTCTACCGTGCTTTTGAAAAGTATTTCGGGAGGGGCTGAATAATATTCGGCGTCGCGCATTGATGCGTTCCAGTCAACGCACTTAAAACCTTTGGCTTTTACGGCCGAAATTAAGTTTTCGCTCAGACCGTAGCTTCCTCCCGGGAAACGGTAGATATTCGAATAATTTCCCGTCACGTTCTTGATTATTTCGTTGCATTTGTTTATATCGGCAAGCAGCGCTTCGGGTGAGGAATAGATTTGTCCGTAACGGTGCGAATAGGAGTGAACGGCTACGGTGTGTCCCTCGTTAACTTCCCGTTCAATTAGGTATTTTCTGTTCTCTGCCGCAGAACCTATTATAAAAAACGTCGCTTTAACTTTTTCTTCCTTCAAAACGTCAAGAATTTTCGGTGTTACGCGGTCGCTCGGGCCGTCGTCAAAAGTCAGGTAAACAGCTTTTTCCGTATCGCTTCTGGCAAAAGAAACGCTGTCCTTAAAAAACTGACTGCACATTACGAGAATAAGAACGAAAGCTAACAGCATAGCGCAATAGGCGTGATAATTTCTGTTCATATCCGTATGATGTGCAGTTTTTTGGAATTTACTTCCTGTTTTGAAAATTTAATTCAGTTTGGCGTTAATTATTTTGTCTACAATTGAAATTTGTATATAACGCATATTTTTCGACAGCAGATATCCGCCGCCAAGCCGCTTGCAGTCCTCGATAACGCTTTGAATGCTTTCGGTAAAGCAATTGCTCGGGTTCGCCTTTAAAAGTCCGTTCAGTGTGTCTGTTACGGAGCCGAGTATCTGTTTAGCCTTGTTTTGCGAAAATTCGCCCGTCTCAAGTACGTTCGCGAATTCGTATGCTAA
>CAJTQE010000084.1:3411-6447 GCA_910578655.1 uncultured Christensenella sp. | reverse complement strand
CCATATCTTGTAGATACAGGGCTGAAATCAACACAATATATTGTGTTTTTGGAGGCGCCACCCGGATTTGAACCGGGGGATAAGGGTTTTGCAGACCCTGGCCTTACCACTTGGCTATAGCGCCATAAAAAAAACAGTGCGTAAGAATTTTGGAGCGGGAGACGAGATTCGAACCCGCGACATTCACCTTGGCAAGGTGACGCTCTACCACTGAGCCACTCCCGCATTTTTATTCTTCCGCACTGTTCTGGTGGGAGCTACAGGGCTCGAACCTGTGACCCACTGCTTGTAGGGCAGTTGCTCTCCCAACTGAGCTAAGCTCCCGAACGCTTTACTAATATATCAAATAACAGAATAAAATGCAAGCGTTTTTTAACATATTTTTCAATTTTTACAATATGTTTTTAACTCACTGTATATACTATGCGCAATTCTCATTCATTTGATAAAAATTATGAAAAAATTAATTTGTAGTGTATATTTTTCTTTAAGACCGTCAACAAATTAATTGTGAGGTAAATGAAATGAAAAAATTTGTTGCTGTTTTAATTGCTGTTATTGCCGTTATCGGAACGGTTGCTCTCGTAAAATTTTCGTCTGCCGCTCAGGCGGAAAACGACTATCTCAGAATTCACGTCCGCGCAAACTCAAACTCGCAGACAGACCAAAGCATTAAATACATAGTCAAGGACGAGGTTGTCAGATTTATAACGCCATACGCAGCGCAATGCACCGACAAGGACAAGGCTATGGATATAATCGGCGACATACTTCCCGAAATAGAAGAGGTTTGCGACCGCGTTCTTAAATCCCGCGGATTTAACTATAAGTCGAATGCGAGCGTCCGCGCCGAAGAATTTCCCACCCGTGTTTACGGTGATTTGACCCTTGAAAGCGGCATATATGACGCGCTTATTATAGAACTCGGTTCCGGCAAGGGCGATAACTGGTGGTGCGTTATTTATCCTCCGCTTTGCTTCACTTCGGGGACGGCGGACGTGCAGTATCGCTCTATAATAATGGACATTATAAATAAGTTCACAGGAAAAAAATAAACTTTTTTTGTCTGCGCTTCACCGCGCAGACAACTTTTTTTCGGGCATAAACTTTATTTTTGAACATATAAGCGCGGACGACAAACGCCGTCCGCGAATTTGATTATATGCATATTTCCGCCGGTACGCGGACTTGAAACGGCACGCATTAATAAATTTTCAAAAGGCCCGGAATAACTTTTTTTATATTATTCATAATAATTGCAACAGTATAAACATATGGCTCGCCGTTAGGGGAGCAAGGAGGAAAAATGAACAAAGCACTTAAAGTCAGTCTTGCTGCTTTGGCGGTAACCGCTATCGGCGGCGCGACTGCCGTTATCAATACGGCATACACGAATGACGAGCTTACCCCGCCTTACGTACAAACTGCGGTTTTAAAGCAGGGGGCGAACGGCGGAGAAGTTAAAGAATTACAAAGGCGTCTTAAAGAATGGGGTTATTACAAGGGCGCGGTTGACGGCATTTACGGTAAGGGTACCGTTGAAGCCGTTAAAGCTTTTCAGAAAAAGAACGGTCTTACTCCGGACGGCGTTGCAGGTATCGAAACCTACAAGGCTCTGGGTATGAACGATTCCGTCAAAGTTCTTGAAAACGACAGGAAAAATTCGGGTAACTCAAATTACACCAACTCCGACCTGTATCTTCTGGCAAAATGTATCTACGCGGAAGCAAGAGGCGAAAGCTATACGGGGCAGGTTGCAGTCGGCGCGGTTATCCTGAACAGGGTTGCTTCACCGAGTTTCCCCAATACTATATCGGGGGTAATTTACCAAAGACACGCTTTCACCGCCGTTTCCGACGGACAGATTAACCTTGAACCTAACCAGACGGCACTGAACGCCGCAGCCGACGCAATGAACGGCTGGGACCCCACGTACGGCTGTCTTTACTACTACAACCCTGCGGTTGCCACGAGTTCGTGGATATTCGGCAGACAGACGGTTACCACTATCGGTAAACACGTTTTCGCTATTTAAGGAGGCAATAAGTGAGTAAAAAAGTTTCAAGCGGCGCGGAAAAAGCCGAAGAGCTGACGCGCAAAAAAGCAACTACGAAGAAATCTACGGGCAACGCCAAAAAGGCGGAAACGAAGAAAACCGCAACTAAAAAGCCCGTTAAAAAGGCAACTAATAAACACGTTAAAAAGGCAGCTAAAAAACCCGAAAAGAAGTTAAGCGAAAAACAACTTGCAAAGAAGAAAATGCGTGAGGAAAAGAAGCTTAAAGCGGCTAAAATCAGAGCCGAGAAAAAGCAGAAACACCTTGAAAAGAAGTTGGAAGCAAAGCAAAAGCGTCTTGAAAGAATTGCTAAGCTCAAAGAAAGGACGGCTGAAAGGAGAGAGGCGCGCCGCGCACGCCGCGACGCTTTAAAGCACGAAAGCAAGGAAGCAAGGCGCACGCGCATCGCTGAGGAAAAGAAAGCGAAAATAGAGGCGCGCAACGCTAAGCGTAAGGCGGCAGCCGCCGAAAGACAGGCAAAGCGTGAACACCGCTTAAAGGTTCGCGCAGAGAAGAGAGCCAACTCAAAGGAAAGACAGCACGCGCCCGGTTTCGGAGGTTGGCTTGCGGCGGTTATAGCTTTGGGCGTTACCACGCTTGCACTGGGAACTATGATGACGTTCGGCTGGATGAATATGAACGGTATGGAAGCTCAGATGTCCACTCTCCATACTCAGTCGGTTTACGAGCTTAACTCAATCGTTGACAACCTTGACGCAGGTCTTTCGAAGGCGAGAGTTTCCAACTCGCCCGCCGAACAGATTAAGCTTTTAAACGAGATTGCTATCGACAGCGAAATGGCGGAAGTCATTCTTGAAAGGCTGCCGTTAGAAACACAGCTTACGCAGAATATGACTTCGTTTGTAAACAAGATGGGCGACAGCGCGCAGTCCATGCTGAATACGCTTGCCCGCGGCGGTAAACTTTCTAAAAGCCAGATAGCTACTCTTGCTTATATGTACGAAACAAACCAACAGATG
>CAJTQE010000084.1:0-3401 GCA_910578655.1 uncultured Christensenella sp. | reverse complement strand
TCCGTTATCAACGAATTAACCGCTTCCGCTAATCCCAAAGAGATGATGAACGCATGGAAGGGCAAGGACGGCAACTTCCTTGCACAGTCGTTCGAAACACTTGAAAACAACCCCGTTGAAACTCCGAAAGAGATAAACGACGGACCTTTTGCCGAAAATATTAAAAAGACCGGCGCAAAGGCTATCGACGGGCTTGAAGAGATATCCGCAACTAAGGCGGAGGAACTTGCGAAAAAGTATTTTGCCGATTACAACCTCAGCGACGTTCGCTGTACGGGCGAAACTATCGCACATCAGCTTGAATGTTACAACCTTGAACTTCGCACTAACGACGGAGATATGTTTGCACAGCTAACCAAAAAGGGCGGACGCGTAGTTATGTTTGACAGCTATAAGGAATGTACTCAAAACAATTTCTCGGTTGAACGCTGTATCGACATTGCCGAAGATTTCCTTAAAGATTTAGGCATAGAGGATATGAAAGCCGTTTGGACGAGCGAAAACGGAACGACCTGCAACCTTAACTTCGTTTATGAAAACGACGGTGTAGTGTTCTACCCTGATATGATTAAAGTAAAAGTATGCGAGGAAAGAGGTATTGTAACGGGTATCGAAGGGCTTGCTTACTGCCTTAACCACACCACGCGCGACGCAGGCGAAGCCGCTATATCTAAGGCTTCCGCTAAGGAGAAACTCAATTCTGAGTTCAACGTAGAGGGTTCGCGCCTGACGGTAATCCCCGTTGACGGCGAAGAAGTGCTTGCTTACGAATTCTTCGGCACGTACGGCGACAACGATTATTACGTTTATATCGACGCTAAGACCGGCGATGAAGTTCAGGTTTTGACGGTTATCGGTACTAAACAGGGCAAAGCATTGCTTTAAACCTTACGTTTAATCGGTGTATCTTTATTGCGATTACGTTCGACGAAGCGCACACAAGTCAAGCTTAAAACCTTACGTTTAATCGATGTATTAAACCTTACGTTTAATCGACGTATCTTAAATGCATAATCAAAAGACAGGCTAAACGCAAATCAAGCTTAAACCTTACGTTTAATCGATGTATTAAACCTTACGTTTAATCGATGCATCTTTATTGCTTAATCACAAGACAGGCTAAACACAAGTCAAGCTTAAAACCTTACGTTTAATCGATGTATTAAACCTTACGTTTAATCGGTGTATCTTTATTGCGTAATCAAAAGACAGGCTAAACACAAGTCAAGCTTAAAACCTTACGTTTAATCGATGTATTAAACCTTACGTTTAATCGGTGTATCTTTATTGCGTAATCAAAAGACAGGCTAAACGCAAATCAAGCTTAAACCTTACGTTTAATCGGTGTATTAAACCTTACGTTTAATCGATGTATCTTTATTGCGTAATCAAAAGACAGGCTAAACACAAGTCAAGCTTAAACCTTACGTTTAGCGACAATTATATAAACCTCCGCGCCGTACGGCGCGGAGGTTTATTAATTTTATTCTTCACTGATTTGCATTTCTTCGGGGGGAATTTCCTCCGTTCCGTCGGGCGGCGGCTGCGGTACAGAATCTTCATCAGCCGTCTTTTTACCGCCGACCATATGATAGGTAAGCGTCACTACTCCGCTGACAAGCATACTGAAATAGTAAGAGAACAGCCGCGAAATCATAAGCGCAAGCAGGATAAACGCGTTATCGAACATCTGCATATAGATATTGATAAATAAATATTCGTATGCGCCGACGCCGCCGGGTATGGGTATGGAATTGTACCCGTAAAGTACGAAAGCCTGTAAAACGAAAACTTCCAGAAAATCGATGTCGGGCTTGATTGCAAGACAGACGAAACAGGGGATAAGCGTCTGCGACACTCTCTGTAAAGTATTAATCAATAAAGTAGTGAAAATAACAACGGGTTTTTGCTTTATAATTTGGCGGCACTCGCCGTATTTTTGAACTTCGTCGGAAATCTTATTGTGCCATTTTTCGGGATTTTTTACAAGTTTGATTTTGTTTAAAAAAGTTATAAGCCCGTTACCGACCTTAGTTATTGCCTTTCCGAAAAACATACAGCCGATATACAGACCGAGCAGCGCCGACTGAATTACGCCTCCGCTGATTACAAGCACTTTTGCGAATACGGTATTGATTCCGCCGAACAGCAACGGGTCGATGCAGACTGCGGCAATGCCGATTACGAATATTGCCGCCGTATAGCCTATGGTGTTTAAAAGCATTGCAAAGCTGCCCTTGCCTGCGCTTATTCCGTCGCGAGCCATATAAAAAACCGCCGCAGGTTGTCCGCCGGCAGCAGTCGGAGTAATCGCAGAATAGAAAACGTCGGCTGAGGAATAAGCCATTGAAGAAATGAACTTCGCTTTATTGCCGAATATCAATGCGATTACGTAAATACTAAGCCCCTCGAAAAATATAAACAACAGCATACAAAGACAAGCAGCAACTATCCAGACGGGGTTGCTGTTTTTAAAGTATTCCGCGATACTTTGAAAATTAAGTTCTTTGTGGTTGACAAACAAAACTACTAACGTAACCGTTACAAGCAATGCAACGAAACCGAGATTTAAAAGCAGTCTTTTCGTCTTTTTGTTTAATCTTGCCATAATGCTGAGTCCCTGCGCTGAGAAAATATTTTAGCGCATTTTGCTTTTTTTGTCAAGTAAACTTATTACAAATGAAAACAACCGCCGTTAAGCGGTTGTTTAATTTACTGTTTATCGATGATGTCTAAAATTTCTGAAATTCTGTCAAGGTCGTCGCGCGAATAATAATCGATGTAAATTCTGCCTTTCTTGTCGTTTCCTATAAGGCTGACTTTCGTGCGGAAAGTGTATTTCATACGCTCGACAAGGTTTTTAAGTTCTATCGACGCGAGAGCGCGTTTCTGACTTTTGCGCTTTTCCAGAATTTCGGGCGGAACGTTGTAGGCGCGAACTTTCTTTTCAAGCTCGCGGACGGAAGTCTGGTTCCTTATCGCCTCGTTTGCAAATTTTATCTGTTCTTCGGCAGGTAACACAATGAGCGTTCTTGCGTGTCCTGCCGAAAGCTTGCCCTCTGCCACTACGGAAATTACGTCGGGACAGAGATTCAGCAGCCTGAGCGTATTAGCTATCGCCGGACGGGATTTGCCTATGCGCTCGGCAAGTTCGTCCTGAGTGAGCTTATAATCTGTCATAAGCTGTTTCATTGCCGTTGCCGCTTCGATGGGGTTTAAGTCCTCACGCTGTAAGTTTTCGATAAGCGAAATTTCTTTTATTTCGCGGTCTGTGTATTTTCTGATGACTACCGGTATCGTTTCCTTGCCTGCAAGCTTGCTTGCGCGGAAACGGCGTTCGCCGGCAATAATCATATAAGTCCCGTCGCCGTTGTCGTTGACGACGATAGGCATAATTACGC
>CAJTQE010000083.1 GCA_910578655.1 uncultured Christensenella sp. | reverse complement strand
GTTACTACTTTTTCAGCAAAGTTGCGCAAAATTGCTCTTTCTTACTTTCTTCGTATTAACCTTACAAAAATTTTATTGCCTTTTTTGTACTTTGTTATTTCTTTCTCTTTTCTATGCAGTTGTCAGGCTTCATTTCAAAGTCTTTCCCACCTCTCACGTTTTTCAACGCCTGCGGCATTCAGACTTCATTCCCCGACGAAAGTCGGGACGTTTTTCAACAGAAAAACAACGCTGTACAGAATTACAGCTTATTTATAATAACAAAACCGTCAATATATGTCAACTATTTAAATGCTATTTCACAAAAAATTTTTACCAAAGCCAGAAAATTTGCGCGGACGAAATTTTCGTCCGCGTCTAAACAGCTTTTATGTTCTTAAAAGTTCTTTATACCACTCCCACGTTTTTTTATAAGTTTCCCATACCTCTTCGCCTTGTATCGAATACATAATAAAAAAGTGAACTAAATGTATTGCAAAAATTACCCCCAACAGAATAAATATGAATTTTAGTGCAAACAGTATAGAATCTTTTGCGGTCGGGGGTTTGGGCTTTTTGGGATGCTTTCGCATGTATACTAATTTGGGCTGTTTTTCATTGTCGGGCGATTCTAAAATCAGTACTTCAACTTGATCTTCATGTTGATATTCGGGTTGCTCTTTGGGTTGTGCCTTATCTTTTAATTCTTGTTCCATAATTTTTGTCTCCTTTTAACTTTTGTTTTAGTTTATTTAATTGCTGTTTGGTTTTAGTGCAGTTATTTTGGGCAAAATTTAACATAAAATCCTTACAAGCTGTTGTTCGGCTTTAATGCAACCAATACAAGCAAAGGAAATTATGTCTATATCGAATAAATTTCAAATCAGAATTACTGATTTGGTTGAGGATTGTGAAGTGAATAAATCGGAATTACCTAAATTAATAGGCGTTGATTATCGTTCGCTGGCTAACGCTTTAAATTACGGTATTATTCCGACTCCGAGAATATTAATGCGAATTGCAGATTATTTTAACGTTTCTTTAAAATATTTGCTTGGAACTTCTGACGACGAATATTTTATTAAAGCAAATATTAAGACCGACTTTAAAACAAGATTTGCTTTGTTATGCAAGGAAAAGAATGTTACTTATTACAGAGTAAGTAAAGATTTACATTTTGATAATAGCTATATCACGCGTTGGTTCAACAAAAATTATTTTCCGTCATTCGAGCTTTTAGAATTGATTAGCGATTATTTCGATGTTTCCGTAGATTATTTGCTTGGCAGAACTGACGACAGAACATGTTAACCCTTACCGTAATTTTGCACCCTTTCGGAGGAAGGGGGACCGCTTGCGGTGGATGAGGGGTTCCTTTGATTTATATATACCACCTCTTCCGTCTTTGCCTTACGGCAAATCCACCTTCCCCTCAAGGGGAAGGCATTAGTGTAGACACACTTTACCTCAAGGGGAAGGCTTGGGAGGAGTCACTTTACATCAAGGGGAAAGCGGTGTTCAGGTTGCTTTATCTATTATCTCGTTCAGATATTCAAGCGAGGTTTTCAGTTCGGAAACGTCGCCGTAGTCCTCGCCGTATGCTTCGATTATCACGTTGCCGTCGAAACCCGCGTCCTGCAATCGGGACAAAATTTCTTTAAAATCGAGCGTGCCTTGTCCGGGCAGGCACATTTTACCGTCCTTATCGACGTCGGACAAATGCACGTGGGATATACTGCCCTTCATATCCCCGATATAATCCTTGTACGGATAACCCGAACGCCGCGCCTGCTTTATATCCAGAACGCCGTACAGCTCGGGTATGCGTTTTTTAAGCTCGGTAAATATTTCGGGTCTGTTATAGGTGCACCACGATACGTTTTCAAGGCAGAGCTTTACGCCGTAGCGCGCGCAAAAACCGCAGACGGCGCGTATGTACTCCGCCTCTTCGTCGATGCTTATACGCCTGCCCTTATCGGGCTTGCCGTGGAAAGTATACGCCTTGCAATCTAAAAGCTGCACCGAACGCATAACCTGGTCAAGCCAGTAAAATGCGTCGCCGCGCACCCTGCGCGAACGCGAAAACAGCGCGTTTTCAATATGCCAGGTATTGACGTGTACCGAGCTTATATCAATCCCCTTTTCAAGAGTAGCCGAAAATTCGGGGCGGTATTCGTAGAAAGTTTGTAAAAATACTTCCGCGCACTGTGCTCCGAATTGTTTGATGGTTGTAATTGCGTCCTCCGTTTCATTCCTTAAAAACAGCGACGCCGTTGAAATGCCCGTCTTCATACAAGCATTTTAACATAAATTAAACTATAAAGCAATACTTATTTTTTTTCTTAATTGCAATATAATAAGAATAGCCGTGCTCCTTTCTCAAGCCTGTGATGCGGCGCGTCAATTCGACTGTATGTACTTATTGAGAGAATAGGTAATTTCCCTGTCCGCTATTGCGGCTACGGGCGCAAGAGGGTACGTTGACGTATTGACGCTTTGCCCATCTTCGGGCTTTGACGGCGCAGCGTTCATACCGGCAAGCGGACTGACAAGCGACAGCACCTGAGAAATTTCTTCCGCGCTTTTAAGCGCGTTCTGCATTTCCTCGCCGCCGATACTTTCCAACACGGGCTTAACCTCGCTTAACAGATTGCGCGCGTTGCCGCCGCCGTACAGTAATAGAGCCAGAATGATGAGCAGTTGCATAAATTTTTCTCCTCGCATATAAATGATTGAACTATATTATTATATGCAGGAGATTATATGAACGACTTTAAAAGTTATAACCCGCCCGAAGATAAAAAAGACAAAACCCAGCTTAACAACGCCGTCGACTTCACGAACGCGGTAGTCAAAGCAATGAACGGAAAAAGCGAGGGGCAGATTTGGCGCACCATACTTGCCGAGGCAGAGCGCGGCAAGCGCGAAGGCAGACTTTCCAACGCCGACCTTGACAATTTTTACAACACGATTTCGCCGATGGTCGACGGGTTCAAGCGCAAAAAGCTGAAAGAAATTATAGATCGTTTAAAACGCATTTAAATACTCGCCTGATTTTAAAACGCAGGAGCAACGTATAACATACACCCATTGTCATCATAGGTGGTTATTGTTCTCGCTTTTCTGTTTGTTATAGATACGGTTGAACAAGCATAACCGTTAAGCTCGCCCGGAATAACCATAAGCATAACGTTATTTTTGCCGTATACGTATACGCTATCCCCTCTCTGAATTGCCGAAGTAATCATTTGTTTCACCCCTTTTATAATTATAAGCAATTTAAAGATATTTTAAATATATAAGTTATAAAATATTAAAAACTTTATGTGAGAAAGGTGTGCAAAAATACGGTTGGCAAACCAAATTTACGGACTGTCGAAACTCATATACAAGTAAGAAGTGCGCTTTTAAAAGCGCACTTCTTTTATAATAACGATAAATATCTGTCGCCGCCGTCGGGAAAGACGACGACAATTTTTTTACCTGCGTTCCGGCGAGCGGTTTCAACCGCCGCATACAGCGCCGCGCCCGAAGATATACCGACGAATACCCCTTCCTTTCGTACGGCCTCACGCGCAAAAGCGAAAGCATCTTCGTCGGTTACGGCGACCGCTTCGTCGTAAATTTCGGTATTCAGTATCTGAGGAACGAAGCCTGCGCCGATGCCCTGTATTTTGTGCGCTCCGCACTTACCGCCTGATAAAACAGGCGATGAGGCAGGCTCGACCGCAACGACCTTTATCGCGGGATTTTTCGATTTGAGAAATTCGCCCGTGCCCGTCAGCGTTCCGCCCGTGCCCACGCCTGCGACAAAAACGTCCACGGTTCCGTCGGTATCGTTCCAGATTTCCGGCCCCGTAGTGCGCCTGTGCGCCTCCGCGTTTGCTTGATTTGTAAACTGTCCGAGTATTATTCCGCCGTTCTCTGCAAGCTGCTGCGCTTTTTCTATTGCGCCCGTCATTCCTTTGCCGCCGTCGGTCAGCACGATTTCCGCCCCGTACGCCCTGATAAGTTTACGGCGCTCCTCGCTCATAGTTTCGGGCATAGTCAAAACAACCTTATAGCCCTTTGTCGCGGCAACGGCGGCAAGACCTATGCCTGTGTTGCCCGAAGTCGGCTCGACTATCGTCGCGCCTTTTTTGAGTATACCGCGCCGCTCGGCGTCCTCAATCATAAACCTTGCCGCCCTGTCCTTGACAGAGCCGGCCGGATTGAGATATTCAAGCTTTGCCAAAATTTCGGCGTTCAGCCCGTAAAAACTTTCGATATTGCGCAGCCTTAAAAGGGGCGTGCCGCCTATCATTTCCGTAAAAGACGAGTAAATTTTCATAACTATATAATAGTAGCATTACAGCGATTTGTCAACCGCTAAAACGCGGATAGCCGAAACGAATCTCTCGCACTCGCCGCGAGTATTGAACGCGGAAACAGAAGCGCGGATAAGCCCCTCGCTGCCGAGCGCTTTGTGCATCAGCGGCGCGCATTGAAGTCCGCCGCGCACGCAGATTGAATATTCGTCCGACAGTCTGAACGCAGCAATTTCAGACTGCATAGACCGCATATCGAAAGCAACTATACCGTAAGGATTCGGACGGGAATACAGCGTAATTCCGTCTATTTCCGAAAGCTTTTTAATTATGTAATCAGTCATTGCAGTCACTTTTTCGACGTGTTCGGACAGATTTTCCCTCAGATACATCACCCCCTCGCCAAGCGATACTATCGCAGGATAGCAGAGCGTTCCGCTTTCCAACCTGTCGGGGTAGAAGTCCGGCATTTCAAGTTTATAGCTTTCGCTGCCCGTTCCGCCTAAAAGAACGGGGTCGGGATTTACGCGTTCGGAAAAGAGAAGCGCGCTTCCGCCCTGAATACCCAAAAGCCCTTTATGTCCGGCAACGGCAAGCGCGTCTATCCCTAAGTTTTCCATATTGATATTTACGTGACCGCAAGCCTGCGCTCCGTCGCATATGAGCAGCGTGCTTTCAGGTATTGCCGCACGCAAAACGCCTATATCGGGGGCGTCGCCGGTGACGTTGGAAGCAAGCGTTACGACAACGGCGCGGGTATCGGGCGTGACGAGTTTTATTATTTCTTCGCTGTCAATGCGCCCGTCTTTCAGCGGCGCATACGTCACCCTTACACCCTTTTCTTTAAGCTTTTCAAGCGGACGAAGCACAGAGTTATGTTCCGCGACGGTGGTCACAACCTTGTCGCCGCTTTTTAAAATTCCCGTCAGCGCGATGTTCAGCGCCTCTGTACAGTTTTTGGTAAACACCGTTCGCTCGTAGCTGTATCCGCCGAGGAAATCGCAAAGGAGTTTGCGACAGACGTACACCCTCTCCAAACTCGCAAGTGAAAGGCGGTGTCCGCTTCTGCCCGGATTTGCACAGAATTTAAGCGCGGCGGCGGCAGCGTTTACCACACTGTCGGGTTTGAATCCGCCGGTGGCAGCATTATCGAAATATATCAAGAGAACCTCGCTCATCCCCGTCCGCTTTCACCGAAAACGACTGAGGAATCATAAAATATAATATATATTTTACTAAGGAAATAATTTTTTATGACATATATTCTTGCAATATTCCGCTCGCGAGCGCAAGCCGTCGACTGCAATATCAAGCTTAAATCGATGGGAATTGCAAGCGAGCTTATAAACACGCCCAAAGAGGCAAATATAGGTTGCGGACTGTCGCTTAAACTGACGCAGGCCGCCGCCGAAAGGGCAAAAATTATAGTTAGACGCGCCAACTATTCGGCATTTTACGGCTTTTTCTTAATGAATAACACTTACGGCCGTCTGCAATTCGGCAAGTGGGGTTGACAATAATCGCGAAAATGTGATAAAATTCGGGTATGAACGAAAAATCGCAAAACGTCTTAAACGAGCTTGCAAGACTCTATCCCGACGCGCAGCCCGCGCTGAAATTCAGCACCCCTTACGAGCTGTTGGTTGCCGTAATACTTTCGGCGCAATGCACGGACGAAAGGGTTAACAAGGTTACGGAGGTGCTGTTCAAAGAACACAGCACTCCCGAAAAAATGTTGACGCTGACACAGGAAGAGCTGGAAAAATATATATTTTCCTGCGGATTTTACCACAACAAAGCGGCGCATATTCTTTCCGCCTCGCGCGATATAGTAGAAAAATTTAACGGTGAAGTACCGTCGACACTTGAAGAGTTAAAAACTCTTGCAGGCGTTGGGCAAAAAACGGCAAACGTCGTATATGCGGTTGCATTCGGCGGAGACGCCATTGCGGTTGATACTCACGTTTTCAGGGTTTCAAACAGACTCGGCATTGCTAAGGGCAATACGCCCGTCAAAGTTGAGGACGGGCTTTGCGCCGCGTTCCCCAAAAGCGAATGGTCGAAAGCGCATCATTATCTTATTTATCACGGCAGGCGCGTCTGTCATTCACAAAAGCCCGACTGCGCAAGCTGCACGTTGAAAACTCTTTGCGAATATTATA
>CAJTQE010000082.1 GCA_910578655.1 uncultured Christensenella sp. | reverse complement strand
AAAAGCGGTTTTATTACGGTCGGTCACGGCGTAAGAATTGGTATCGCCGGAGAATACGTAACTCAAAGAGGTGAAGTAAACACTATTAAAGATATAACCTCGCTGAATATTCGTATACCGCATAATGTAATTGGATGTGCTGATTTTGTGTTTAAAAACTTATTTTTGAGCGGTTTGCGTAGTACTTTGCTCTATTCTAAGCCCGGTTTAGGCAAAACAACGATGCTCAGGGATTTGGCAATAAGTTTAAGCAAGACTCAAAAATATAATATTTTGATTTTCGATGAAAGAAATGAAATTGCCGCTATATGTGGTAAAGAGGGTTACGATTTGGGGGATCGTGTTGACGTAGTTCGCTGTTATGAAAAGAGAAGTGCGATAGCAAGCGCGATAAGGGCAATGAAACCGCAGGTAATAATAACAGACGAATTATACGGTGCAGCCGATGTTGACGCAGTAAGATATGCTTCTGATTGCGGAATTACGGTTATTGCATCCTCACATATATGTAATAGAGAAATTTTGCGGTCAATGCCTTTTGAGATCTTTGTGCAGTTAACCGCAGTTGGTTGCATTCCAATTATTTATGATAAAGATTTTAATATTATTTGCCGTAGTGGCGTTGACAACTTTAATAGGGACGTTTCTGTCGGCAAATAAAAAAAAGCGTATGCAAATTTTTGCAGAGCTTTATGAATTTAACGAACAGCTTATCTTAACCTTAAAATTTTCACGAGCCTCAATAGAAAAGATAGCCGAACCTTATAAGTTCGTGAGCGAAGTGCTTGACGGAAAAGATATACTGACGGGCGATGACGGACAATTTTTAAAAGACTATATACAGAACTTAGGCAAGACGGACGCGCTGTCGCAGGTTGATTATCTAAACGAGCGCAAACAAATATTAAAAAAATATAAGGACGAAAGCTTTACCGACTATAAAAAATACAGTTCACTGTACGTGAAGATATTTTTTCTTATAGGCGTAATGGCTGCAGTGTTGATGGCTTAATGGATATAAGTATAATTTTTAAAATTGCCGCAGTCGGTATCATAGTCACTATAATCTGTCAGGTTCTTAAAAAATCTGACAGGGACGATATTGCTACTATTGTAAGTTTGGTCGGACTTATAATCGTTCTGACGGTCGTCATTTCAATGATTGCCGATCTGTTTACCCAAATAAGACAGTTATTCGATATTTTCTAATGTTAATATTAAAGCTTTGTGCAATAGCGGTGATAACCGCAATATGCGCGCTAATTCTTAAAAACAATAAATCTGATTTAGTTCCGCTGTGTCTTGTTGCCGGTGGAATTGTAATGTTTTTATATGCCTTCGACTACCTGACGGAAAGCATCGAATTTATACGCAATTTTACGGAAAACGCTAAAATAGATAACGAGATAGTAAGAATAATCTTTAAAATTATAGGAATAGGCTTTATGATTGAAATTACGGCAAGTTCTGTAAAAGAGCTTGGATTTGACGGTATTTCCGATAAACTTATTCTGTGCGGCAAAATAATTATTTTCGTCGTGTCAGTGCCTATACTGAACAGTACTTATAAAATTATAGTATCGCTTATAAATCTTATATGAAAAAGAAAATTATTATATTGGTAGTTCTTGTTATCGCAGTAATTTCTGTATTGGCCGTTGCGGGAGGCACGGTTTATGCAGAAGAAAGTGATAAGGACAAAGAACTTAATGAAAATATATCAAAACTTTTGGACGACCTTGATTTGTCTGAGCTGCAAAAATATCTCGACGAAAATGAGGGCAATTTTCTTTTTCAATTCGGTGATACCGCCAAAGAAATTATTGAATATCTAATTCATGGAAATCTTAATTCAGACTACGGCAGTTATTTAAATGAGCTGCTTTCAGTTCTGTTTAAAAATGTAATTTCACTGATTCCTGCATTTGCAACTGTAGTGGCAATTGCGCTGTTATCTGCCGTTGTTAGTTCGGCGGAAGGCAATATTTTGGGTAAGTCAACATCAAAAATAGTTCATTTGGCGTGTTATGCGCTCATCATTTTAATAATTACGTCAATGCTATCGGGTATAATATCCGATTGTATTGCAAGCATACATACCATTAAAAAACAAATTGAAATAATTACTCCGATACTTGCCACTTTGACAGTTTTAACGGGAGGGACAAGTTCGGCTGCCATTTATCAACCTTCTGCAATATTTCTTTCAGGCGGAGCAGTGGAAATAATAAGCGGATTTATTTTTCCTGCAACGATAGCCGTTATTGTCCTTAATCAAATGTCCAAACTCAATACTCAAATGTCGTTTTCCGGTGTCACCACGCTGATGAAAAGCATTATGAAGTGGGTAATAGGCATTACTGTAACGGTATTCAGCATTTTTATAACTTTTCAAAGTTCGGCATCTTCACTTTTCGATGGTATTATTTTTAAGGCAACCAAATATTTAGTCAGTAATTCAGTGCCTATAGTGGGTGGATTTTTGTCAAGCGGTTTTGATATGTTGACGTCGGCAGGATTACTTATTAAAAGTTCTGTTGGCTTATGCGGTTTAATTTTATTACTTTTTGAAATAATCGGTCCGATTATTTTGCTTGCTTCATTTTCATTAATATTAAAATTTGTGGGAGCAATAGTGCAGCCGATAGGTGAAAACACACTGTTTAGTTTGCTTTCAGATCTGTCGAAAGATATAGAATACTTTATTGCCGGACTTTTGACGGTTGCGTTTATGTACGCGCTTATAATAATGTTAATAATAAATTCGGCAAATAGCTTTATATGAAAACATATTTACTTTCCGCAACGGCGGTAATTTTTCTTTCGGTAATAGTTTCTCTTGTAATTCCGGAAGGCAAGTTGAATAAAACGATAGTGTTCGTTATGCGTATGGTTTGCATATTCGTGCTGATTCAGCCTCTGACGGGGATCTTTAAAATAAGCTCAAGCACATCTAACGTTCCTATGTACGATTACGAATATATATGTAAGGTTTATTCGGAAACCCAAAGCGAACAGCTTGAAAAAATACTGCTTGAAAAATTTGGAACGGGCAGTGTTTGTAGTGTGAACATAGATTTTGTTAAAGGCGAATTTAAGACTGAAAGCGTGACGGTTGAGTTGGACGAAAAAAATTCTCAATTAATTGATGAAATTTATGAATATTTAAAGGAGTTGAAATATATAAATATAACAGTATATGCAAAAAGTTATTGATTACGTGAAAAAAAATAGAAAAATAATCATAGTAGTTTTACTGATTGCAATACTAATCGGTACCGTTTATTTAATTGACAAAGGAAGTAAATCGCACACTTCGACGGTAAATTCTTCAAAAAGCGATATGGAAATAAAGCTTACGGGAATTTTAAGCAATATCGAAGGCGTAGGGAACACTGACGTAATGATTACGGAAAACGACGGAAAAATACTCGGCGTAGTGATAGTTTGCGAAGGCGCAAACAATCTGATGACGAGAAGCAATATACTGAACGCCGTTTCAACGGCATTAAATATTGACAAAAAAATTATAGCAATCTATTCTTTGACCGTATAAGGAGAAATTTATGTCAAAAACCAAAAAAATCATCGTAATGTCATCACTCGTACTTTTGCTTGCAGTAACTGCAGTTTTGAACGTAGTTCTTGCAAAAAGCAGAACCGCTAACGGAGATGCTCCCGTAGTCTCGGCAAATTATTTCACAACCTACCGTTCAGAAAGAACGACGACAAGAAGCGAAGAACTTGTTCAGCTTGACAGCGTTATCGCGCTTTTTGAGGAAGGTAGCGAAAAGCATACGGAAGCCGTCAACCTGAAATTGAAAATAGTTGAAATAATGGAAAAAGAACTTGCACTTGAAACAATGATTAAGTCCAAAGGTTTTTCTGATGCAGTTGTTTCTATCGGTATGGATACCGACAACGTAAATGTGTTCGTAAATTCAAACGAGTTGGATATGACAACCGCGCTTTCTATTTATAAGTGCCTTATAGATGAAGCAAGCGTAGACCCGTTGAATATTATTATAATGCCTGTATACTCACAAGTATAAAGTAGTTGCAAAATTTAAATTAAAGTGTTATACTAATGTTAAGGAGAAGAGTATGGCACATATCAGACACGATTCATCGTCTACCCAAAAGGGAAAAGTTATATATAATTCAGGAATTGTCAGCGGTATAGTGGCTTTGGCAATAAATGAGGTTGACGGAGTTTCGTTATTAAATACTAAAAACAAAGGTGTAAAGCTGAGCTTTGAGAAGCAAGGCATAATTGCTGATATAAGCGTAAAAGTTAACGCGAACTATAATGTTCCGTCGCTTGCTTTTAGTATTCAGCAGTCAATTAAACACAACGTCGAGTCGATGACGAAGTATAAGGTAGCAAAAGTTGACGTTCATATTCAGGACGTTGATTTCTCTGAAAATTCGGCATTGTAATATTACGTTATTCCCTTAAAATATTTTTAAGGGAATTTTGTATTTGAAAAGGAACAAAACATTATGCGTACTAAAGCAAGAGAAACAGCTTTTAAAATTTTATTTGCAGCTCAGTTTAGCGATAACGTGGATAGTATGAAGCGTGCGATTATAAAGCAGGAAGAGCTTAACGAAAATGACGTTGCTTATTGCAACGGCATTCTGTCTACGGTAAATGAAAACAAAGATCGGCTTGTTCAAATAATTGACGAGCATTCACGGCTCTTTCCGGAATCCGGACTTTTTCCTGCCGACAGAAGTATTCTTTTAATAGCTATTGCGGAAATTCTATTTTTAGATGATATTCCTCCGGCAGTTTCAGTCAATGAGGCGGCTAATATAGCTTCAAAATATTCTTCTGAAAAGAGCGCGACTTTCGTAAGCGGAATACTTTCCGAAATTATAAGGGAACAAAATGTTTAAAATCCTCGACGGAAAAAAGATTGCGGAGCAGTTAAGGTGCGAGCTTACTGAAAAAATTTTTGAATTTAAAAAAATAAAAGGAAAAAAGATAGTACTTGCCGTCATTTTGGTTGGGCAAAATCACGCCTCGCAAATTTATGTGCGTAATAAAATAAAAGCTTGCGAGGAAGTGGGAATTACGTCTTTAGTTCATCGCTTGCCGGAACAAGTTTCGCAGCAGGAGCTTGAAAATTTAATAAAAACGCTTGCTGACGATAAAAGCATAAACGGTATTCTGGTACAGTTGCCGTTGCCTGCACATTTATCGCAATCCGCGCTTAAATTGATTCCCGACAGCAAAGACGTAGACGGTTTTTCTGAAAATAATGTAGGCAAGCTTTGCCTTAATTTGCCTACGACCGTTGCTTGCACGCCTTACGGAGTGATGAAAATGCTTGAATATGAGCATATAGAAATAAAGGGGAAAAACGCAGTTGTTGTCGGACGTTCGAATATAGTCGGCAAACCTATGGCAATGTTGCTTTTAAATGCCGACGCAACGGTTACGGTCTGCCACAGTAAGACGAAAAACCTTAAAGAACAGTGTTTAAAAGCTGACATTTTAGTTGCAGCAATAGGACAAGCCAAATTTATTACTGCCGATATGGTCAAAGACGGAGCAACCGTAATCGATGTCGGAATGAACAGGGATGAAAATGGAAAGGTGTGCGGCGACGTTGATTTTGAAAATGTAAAAGACAAGTGTGCATATATTACGCCCGTTCCGGGTGGGGTTGGACCTATGACTATAACGATGCTTATGTATAACACCTATATGGCGGCGTTAAGGAGTGAAAATTGACTCAATTCGATATTAAGTATTCTGAATATCAACAGATTTTTGAAGAATATCTGTCAAAGTTTTGCGGCAAACTTGACTGCCAACCCGACGTGTTGCGTGAAAGCTTGATATATAGTTTGCAGCTTGGGGGGAAGAGGTTTCGCCCCGTTTTGATGCTTGCGGTTTCTGATTTGCTCGGTCTTGAAAAGACAGAAATAATAAACTACGCGCTTGCGGTCGAACTAATTCATACTTATTCGCTGATTCACGACGATTTGCCTGAAATGGATAACGATGATTTCAGGCGCGGTAAACCGGCAAACCACAAGGTTTTTGGTGTAGGTAATGCCATTTTGGCTGGCGATGGTTTATTGAATACCGCGTATTCGATACTCTTTAATGAGTGTTTCAAAGGCAACGCAAATGTTTCAGCAGCAAAATATATTTGCGATTGTGCTGGAATCAATGGAATGATAGCAGGTCAGTCTGCGGATTTGTTGCACGAAAACGACATTAACGTCGAAGAAAGAGTTTTGAACTTTATTCATACGAATAAAACGGCGAAACTAATTATGGCGTCCTGCGTTCCGCCGAGTATTTTGTGCGGCGGAAAATATTATTCCGAACTTAAAACATTTGCCTGTGATTTAGGTTGTTTATTTCAACTTATCGATGATATTTTGGATGTTGAAGGTAACTTCGAAAGTATGGGTAAAAGCATAGGCAAGGACGGCGCAGAGGGAAAGTATACGGCAGTTAGATTTTACGGACTCAGCAATTGCAAACTGCGTGCCGACTTGTATATTGACAGATGCTTGAAAATGCTTGAAGGATT
>CAJTQE010000081.1:2661-6655 GCA_910578655.1 uncultured Christensenella sp. | reverse complement strand
CGCACCAAGGCATATCGCAGTATTCCGCAAAGCTCGAAGCGCAATTCCCTATCTGTATATATAGAACGCTTGAAAATATGGTCAACCACTTATTTGAGAGTCTTAATCTTGAATATGAGTGGCACTTCCAAATGTTTGGCGATATATACGCGGAAGCTACAATGCGTGCAGACGCAATGAAACAGTTAAACATAGGCGACCTTTCGGCGTGGTTTGTGCTTGCGGCCCTTGACGGACAGTCAATCCTTGATAAACTCTCAATGAGCAGAGCGGTTAAGGAAAGTGGCTTACTCGATTACTTAATACCGCCTAAAACTTCATATACACAGTCGGCGAACGACCAGTCGGCAACACCCAAACAGACGGGTGCACCACAGAAGACTGAGCAAGAAGTTGAAGAAACTAAGGTGCAGAAACAAAGCGAGGGTGAAAGTACCGATGGCAATGAATGATTTGCAAGAAGTTATGAAAAACCCAAGCATAGAAAAGGCAGCTAACGCCGCGCTTAAAAGAGGGAATCACATAGAAGTGCATTCTTCAAAAGACGGTATTAAAGTGTTTGAGGTCAGCAAAAAGCTGGTTGCGACAGTAAAAATAAATAATCAATAATATACGCGGGCTTGCGCCCGCCCATATCGCAGAGTAGAGCAATGGTAGCTTGCTGGGTTCATAACCCAGAGGTTGGTGGTTCGAGTCCGCCTTCTGCAACCAAATAAATAATCGCCGTTGCAAGTGGGCAACGGCAAGAGCCAAAAGGGGCTATGAGTACTGCAGTGGTGTGGTACCCGTAGCCCTTAATTCATTTTTTGAGAGGTAACACTATGGACGAACCTATCGAAAAACCTATTCACCGTATATTAGACGGTCAGCTTAAACTTTGCGAAACTTCAAACCCTATGTTGCGCAAAGTCGTTTTAATGCTTTTAAATGACACAGTATGCAGAAATAACTGGTTGTTTGAACACATAGAAGACCATTTAAACGACGTTGCCGAAATTCCTATTCTCTATTCAGTAATTAACGGAAAGATTGCAAACGGGCACGATTTTGAAATGGTAAGAGATCCGAAGACTGGAAAGCTCTACCCGTCATATATCGGCGCGAACTGTGAGCACCCCGCAGGCTGGATAAAGGAAACGGAAGACGGCAAGTTTAACCCTCACATTGAAAATATTGACGGCAAGAACTGGATAGTTGCTATCGGTACGCTGTGGTATTTCTACAACCGTGAACTCATTGACGAAATTGAGCGTAACGGTGGGCAAATGAATGTCAGTATTGAGGCTGACGTTTACAAAAACCGCATTGTTGACGGTGTTGAGTACGAAGAAGAATATCGCATAGTCGGTGTAACAATTCTGGGTACTGACGTGCCGCCCGCATTCGCAGGTGCAAATATCAGAAAACTTTCTGCAAGTATAGGCGAGCTGGAACAACTCAAAATAAGAGCTGCCTCTTACGAGCAGGTAGATAATAGTGAGCCGCAAACTCAAAACAATAAAAATTTAAAAAAGGAAGGAACAGACAGCATGAATAAGTTGAAAGTCAAAGACTTAGACGGCAAATTCCCCGGCTTTAAGGTTCTTGCGGTGCAAGACGAAAATGTTGTGTTGCTTTCGGAAAAGGGCGAATTTTTCCTTTCGTCGGCAAAAAGCGAAAACGGCGAAATAATTTGCGGTAGCAAATCGGAAATCACCCCCGTAATTCTTTTTGCGAACGAGGGGGGACTTAAAATAGAACTTCCCGTCGCAATGATTACCGAAAGTTTACAGGCACGTTGCGCAGAGCTTGAAAAGAAGTACGAGGACGAACACAAGACGTGTCAGACGGCGACAACCGCTTTGGAAACTATGCAGGCAGCGGAAAAGGTTCGCAGACGCGACGAGGCAACGACGGCTATCAAAGCGCGCCTTGCTCAGATTAACGCGGACCGCCCCGAAGACTGCAAATTCAAAGAAGAAATTTGTGCAAACTTGCTTACTGCCGCAGCAGAAGACAAGTACACAAACTTGGTTGACGCGGAAGGCAAGTTTATCGGCGCAAGCATAGCGGCAAGGGACGTTGACGCTTTGTGTATGGAAGAACAAATTAAGTATCAGAAAGCACAGGCAGAAATCAAGACCGCCAGCGAGAAAAAGACCTTCGCTTGGGAACAGCCCATCGGCGAACCGCAGAAAGCGAACGAAGGCATTCTGGGCGCAATATCCAGAGTAATGAAATAATAAATAAGGAGAACAAAAATGTCATTCATTAAAGAAACATTATTTGAAGTTGCCATTCCCGACGGCGTTAAAAACACTTCGGGTAAATTCAATAAACTTGACGACGAAAAACTCGTTCCCGAAGACTGCAGTTCGGGTATGCTTTGCGTACAGCACTCTCTTACGGAAAACGAAGGCTACGAAGTTGCGAAGTATAAGAACGGCAACGACTGGAACTATATCGCAGCCGCAAACGGTAAAGTGGGCGGCAATACGGGCGACGCAACGGGTATCTATGCGTTTAACAACTACGCTCGCAACAGAGCAGTTGACGGCAACGGCAACGTATGGGTCGAGGGCAGAAACACGCTCGGCATAGGACTTCCCGCAGGCGAACGCGGCGATTTCAAAGAACTTTTCGTAGGTAAGCAATACTTCCTCGGAAAAGGTAACTTTGCAACCGCACCCGCAGACGATACGCACAAGTTCGCAACCATAAAGGACGGCAGACTTGTTGCTGCGGCAGCCGCACCCACTTCGGGCGGTGAAGTTTA
The DNA here is from genome assembly GCA_910578655.1 of uncultured Christensenella sp. Lineage (GTDB taxonomy): Bacteria > Bacillota > Clostridia > Christensenellales > Borkfalkiaceae > Coproplasma. The sequence continues at coordinate 3,900 of CAJTQE010000081.1, read as the reverse complement.
CTTCAAGATACTCGGCGAACTCGGTGTAACCGAAGGTTCCGCAGACTGGGGTACCAAGTATCGCTTACTCGTTTGCAGAGCAGCAGTAACGGCAGGCGGCACACAAGCAAGTCCCGCTAACGGTGGCGCAGGCGCACCGGGCGCAGGTAATTAAGGAAGGAGGATAACAGAAATGTTGAAATTAAATTGCATTCCTAACGACGTATTTGAAGCCTCTAACACCAGCGACACCAAAATCAAGGTCTGCGGTGCAGAAATCAACCGCAGAGATTTGGTCGCTACGGGCAGACTCGTCGTTTGCGAGTATATCGGTAAATCAATAAACGAAAACAAGATGAATTTGGAAAAATACAATTCCCGTCTTGCAGCACAGAACGTTGACTATGCGTCTTTCTCAAAAGCATTCAGGGATAAGAAACTCTTATTCTGCGCGGCTCAAGCGTACAAAGCAAGCGGTCAGGAAATGCCCGCGAATATCGGTGAAGTCAAGAGCGACTTGTCGCTTATGAGGGACCCCGTATTCCTGCGCACAATGTCCGCGCTTGACAGAGATATTCTTACGCCTTTGCTTTTCCGCGTATTCGACGATATAAGTATGGGCGGTCTTATGCAGTGGGAATCTGCCCCCGCATTCGGCTACAAAGAAATCGAAATCAAGTCCAACGACGTTGTTATCTTCGAGGATACAAGCGTAGGTAGCTTTAACAACGTTACCATCAGCCGTCTTAACAATAAGACGATTACGCTTACCCCCAAGGCAACGGCGGCAATTACCCAGATTAAGTGGACTCAAATGTTCGAGGGCGACGCGGGTGATTACTACAACGCAATGATTCGCGGTCTTTGGAACAAGGTATATGCGAAGTTTGCTTTTGCACTCAAAACCGCAAAAGAGAATCAGAAGTATATGCCCAAAAAGCTCACTTATTCGTCCTACACGTCCGACAACTGGAACAACCTTATCGACGACCTTTCGGCGGCGAACGGCGTAGATGCAAACGACCTTTTGGCTTTCGGTGCGCGCACCGCTTTAAGCAAGGTAGTTCCCACCGACGGTACGGGCGGCGCAATTCTCGGTATGCAGTACGGCTTGGGCGAGAAGTGGACTACGCAGGGTCATCTCGGTAACGTTGGCGGCGTTGACCTTTGCCCGATTCGTCCCGTACTTGTACCCGGTACACAGAACAACTTGCTCACCAAGATTTTCCCTACGGACGAAATCTATATGGTTGCAAAGGG
>CAJTQE010000081.1:0-2623 GCA_910578655.1 uncultured Christensenella sp. | reverse complement strand
TGGCGTATATGCAGAGGGTCATCCTATCACCCTTACGGCAGAACCCAGCAAGACGGAAGACTTCACGCTTGAAATCAACATGGAAGCAATGTTTGACATTGCGCCTATGTTCGCAAGCAAGGTCGGTCTTATCAAGAACGTTGCCTAATAGCATTAAGGTTAAAACTGGAAGCAGGGCGGAATTTCTGCCCTGCTGACAGAAATATTTGTCAAATAATTAAATCTGAAAGGAGTGTGTAAAGAAAATGGCAAAATCAGCAACCAAAACCGAAAACAACGAGAACGAAGAACTGAAAGTTACGGACGGCGAATCCCCCGAAGTAACGGAACAGGAAAATCCTTCCAAGAAAAAGGAAGAAAAGACATATACAGCAGCAGAAGTCGAAGCACTTGTAAAAAGTGTTAGCGAGAAAGCAGCTCAGGACGCAGTTGCGGCATACATTAAGTCGCAAGGTGAACAGCCCGTAGTCGAAATTAAAAAGGACGAATATGTAACATTGCTCTATATGGATGCAGTTTCAGATACGTCAGTTTTAACTCTCGGCAAACTCGGACAGATAAACCGCGTAGGTGGAACCTTAGACATTCCCAAAAAGGAATTCTTTCAGGGTATAGACGCTAAGGTTGATAAACTTATGCGCAGACGTGAACTTATCGTAATTAACGGACTCACAGACGAAGAACGCAGCCGTTACAGACTTGACTACAAAGAGGGAGAATTGCTCTCGGCGGATATGTACTATAAGCTGTTGGACCTTGACGTAAAGGTACTTTACGAAATCTTTCCTAAACTTTGCGAAAGCCACCAGCGCATAGTTGCCAAGTTATTTATTTCGGCATACGAAGACGGCGATAACCGTATTCACCCCGATACGGTTAAAGTACTTAATAACCTTTCAAAGAAAACAGACCCCGACGGAATGTTTACACCGATATTGAAAGATATGGGTAGAAAACTTTCCGAATAAAGCAAGAGGAAACAAACATGGCAATGGACTTAGAGAAGTTGGCGCAGGACTTTGACGCGCAAGAAAACGTTGTCGAGCAAACCGACGAAATCATACCCGAAACCGAAACGGAAGAATTATCTGTTGTGGTAACGGATCACCCCAAGGCGTTGGTCGAACCGAACGGAACGGCAAACGTAGGGTTTTCTTCGGTTGTCGGTAGCGTACAAAGCAATATTCTGGAAAAGGCAAAGGTGAAAATTACCGACGAGAAAATTGTCGAGAAACACGCTGAAAGCCTTGCCGATATTGCGGACAAAGCCCTTGAAGTTCAAGCAGAAACGGCATCTCTGCAAGTCCAAGAACAAGAGGCGGATAATAAGGTTCGTAAGCAAGAGATAAGGAATAAACTTATCGTTTTGAATGCGGAAGCTGACCGCCTTAAAAGAGAGCAAAAGCAATTCAATAAAGAGCAAAAGGCTGACCACAAAGCGCGCAATAAGCAAGCTAAGTGGGAACTGTACAAAGATAAACTCACTAAGATGAAATACTCTTATGTGCCTAACGCATTTATTCTTTCAATGCTTTTATTCTTTGACGGCGTAAAAAGTTTCTTCGATGGTTTGGGGACAGTATCAACTGCAATCGTTAAAGCGTTAAAATGGGTGATTTTAGTCGGCTTAATTTTAGTCGTATTATTCTCGATACCCATAACGCGCGAGTGGATTATCAATTTATTATCAACAGGAGGAACTTAATAATGCTTAAAGTAAAAGAGCAGGAACTGTTGCAGGCTTATAACGAGCTTGTGGCAAAAAAGGAAAACGGCCAGACCGTAGTGGAAAGCGACGCGGTAGCGTTCGCACAGTCCCACGGTTATGACGAAGAAAAGACAAAGAGATTCGTTGACTATGTGCTTTCCGAAAACCCCAACAACGGACTTACCGTAGAGGAAGTTGCTAAGTTGAAAGTTCTCGGCGAATACATAGAAGAAGTTGCGGACGAATTGCCCGCGAGCGACGAACTCAGTGAAAGCGTGCCTCAAGAAACAACAGCAGGGGAGGAAGTAGCGGACGCAACCGTTGGCACCCCCGGCGTTGGTGGTTCCGTGAATAACTACTAATGAAGGAGGTCATCGAAATAATTATGGCGATTAAAGATATTGCAATCATAGTCGGTGGCTGCCTTCTTGCCATTCTTTATGTGGTTCTGGTTATAAGAGCCATAATCAAAAAGAAGCAAAGCGGTAAGTCCGTCAACGTCGTTCAGACAATGGCGGAAATAGCACAACAGGTTATGCCGTTGGTTGGCGCGGCGGAAGTGGCGTTTAAGAGCGTGTCGGACAAGAAAACTGGCACCCTGAAACTCAAAGACGTACTCAACGATATTAAAGATATGTGCGCCGAAAAAGGTATTACCTACGATAAGTCTTACTGGACTGATTATGTAAAAGAAGCAGTAAATCTTATCAATATTAACCGCGATTTACCCCAACTCATTGCTGGTGAAGTGGCGAACGCAACAGAAGATAAAACGGAACAGCAGGCAACGCCCGTCGCGTCCTACACAACCACTACAAACATTTAACTAAAGCGTTGTTAAAGGTGGGGCGCAATGCCCCACCCGAAACAACCCAATATAAAGGGAAATAATTATGGCGACACCCATTTTAAAAG
>CAJTQE010000080.1 GCA_910578655.1 uncultured Christensenella sp. | reverse complement strand
CTTCTCTTCGGGCGCCTTGTCAATCTCGTCGTATTTCATCTTTGCTGCCTGACCCTTGCACGCCATTACCATAGTGATAGCTGCGGTCAGAGTGGTCTTGCCGTGGTCAACGTGGCCGATAGTACCAATGTTAACGTGGGGCTTACTGTTGTCGTATTTTGCCTTTGCCATTTTTTTGTTTCTCCTTATAGAAAATTATTATAAATGATAACTTACTCAGCCTTGCGGTCAAGTCGCAGCTATCTATCATTAACTTGCTGCTTAACGCTCGATTTCTCTGCGTTTTCATATATTATATATTAAAAATTACCAAAACACAATTAAAATTAAGCTTAATTTTTAAAATTTTAACAATAGCCGAGCCATTGAAACCGTTTAAAAACACAGAGATGCGAGCAGAACGAGGCGCGCGAGCATTTTCGAGGGGAGCATACAACGAGGTATGTGACCCGAGAAAAGCGGAGCGCAACAATGTTATGCGACGCATATATGCGTTTTTACTTCTTAGCTCTCTCGCCTATTACTTTTTCGGCTACCGATTTCGCAAAAATTTATGATCTGCCGCTTTAAACGCGGCAGGGCATTATGCACTTTGAAAATTTTGCGAATAGCCGAAAAGCGTTACTCTTATTTCTTTGCTCTTTCGCCTATTACTTTTTCGGCTACCGATTTGGGAACCTCTGCATAATGATCAAACTGCATTGTGAACTGTCCGCGGCCCTGCGTTCTTGAACGGAGGTCGGTTGCGTAACCGAACATTTCGGAAAGGGGAACTTCCGCGTCGACTACCTTTGCGCCTGCGCGGTCGTCGGTGGAAATTATCGTTCCGCGGCGTGCCGTTACGTTACCCATTATGTCGCCGAAATAGTCGTCGGGTGTGATGACTTCGACTTTCATAATCGGCTCTAACAGAACTGCGTTGGCTTTTGCCATACCGTCCTTAAAGCCCATTGAACCTGCAATCTGGAACGCCATTTCAGACGAGTCGACCTCGTGATAGCTTCCGTCGTAGACCTGAACTTTAAAGTCAACGACTTCGTATCCTGCAAGGAAACCGTTTCTTGCCGCACCCTGAATACCTTTATCGATAGCCGGAATGTATTCCTTGGGAATAGAACCGCCGACCGTGAGGTCTTCGAACTCGTATCCTTTGCCCGGCTCGTTGGGGATTAAGTGAAGTTTACAATGACCGTACTGTCCTTTACCGCCCGACTGACGCTTGTACATACCTTCGCAGTCGACAGCCTTTTTAATGGTTTCGCGGTAAGCAACCTGAGGTGCGCCGACGTTAGCTTCAACCTTGAACTCTCTCATAAGTCTGTCTACGATAATGTCAAGGTGCAACTCGCCCATACCGGCGATAATGGTCTGACCCGTTTCCTGATCGGTATAGGTTTTGAACGTGGGATCTTCTTCGGCAAGCTTAATAAGCGCCATTGTCATTTTTTCCTGACCTGCTTTGGTCTTAGGCTCGATAGAGAGCTGGATAACGGGGTCGGAGAACGTCATTTGCTCCAAAATTATAGGATGCTTTTCGTCGCAAAGCGTGTCACCCGTAGTGGTGTCTTTAAGGCCCACTATCGCGCAGATGTCGCCCGAATAGACTTTGGGAATTTCCGTACGGGTATTTGCGTGCATCTGAACGAGACGGCCAACCCTCTCTTTCTTGCCTTTTGTAGAGTTATAGCAGTACGAACCCGATTCCAAAACGCCGGAATATGCTCTGAAATAAGCAAGTCTGCCGATGAACGGGTCGGTTGCGATTTTGAATGCAAGTCCTGCAAACGGTTCTTCGTCGGAAGTCTTTCTCTCTTCTTCTGCGCCCGTGTCGGGGTTTGTACCCTGAACGTGAGCCACGTCGATAGGCGACGGAAGATAATCGATAACCGCGTCCAAAAGCATCTGAACGCCCTTGTTTTTATACGACGAACCGCAAAGGACGGGCGTACATTTCATAGCAATAGTTGCTTTACGAAGTCCGATACGGATTTCTTCGGGAGTAAGCTCCATAGTTTCAAGGAACTTCTCCATTAATTCGTCGTCGCCCTCCGCAGCCGCTTCCATAACAGCCATATGGGCTTCTTCGGCTTCCGCAAGCATATCGGCGGGAATTTCCGCCTTGTGGTACTGCTTACCGTCGTCCGAATCGTAAATTTCCGCGCTCATCTCGATAACGTCGACTATACCCTTGAAGGTGTCTTCCTTGCCGATAGGCAGCTCAATGGGAATGGGGTTTGCATTAAGACGCTCGCGCATCATTTGCACCGCGCGCATAAAGTTTGCGCCGTTAATGTCCATTTTGTTGACGTATGCGATACGGGGGACTTTATACTTGTCCGCCTGACGCCATACCGTTTCCGACTGGGGTTCAACGCCGCCTTTCGCGCAGAAAGTTGCAACCGCACCGTCGAGAACGCGGAGCGAACGCTCTACTTCGACCGTAAAGTCAACGTGTCCCGGAGTGTCGATAATGTTAATTCTGCATTCGTCTTTTTTGGCTTGTCCGCTTCTCGTCCAGTGGCAGGTGGTTGCTGCGGAAGTAATGGTAATACCTCTTTCCTGCTCCTGAACCATCCAGTCCATAGTAGCGGAACCGTCGTGCGTTTCGCCTATTTTGTGGTTGATACCCGTGTAAAACAGAATACGCTCCGTCGTCGTCGTCTTGCCGGCGTCGATATGAGCCATTATTCCTATATTTCTTGTATGGGCTAAATCGTAATCTCTTGCCATTTTAAAACCTCAAACTCAGAATCTGAAATGTGCAAACGCCTTGTTTGCCTCAGCCATTCTGTGCGTGTCTTCTTTCTTTTTAACTGCGCCGCCTGCGTTGTTGTAAGCATCGGTAAGTTCCGCCGCAAGTTTGTTTGCCATTTCACGCTCGTTTCTTTTACGGGTTGCGATAACCAACCAACGTATTGCAAGCGTCTGCCTTCTTTCGGGTCTTATTTCCATAGGAACCTGATAGTTGGCGCCGCCGACGCGCCTTGCCTTAACCTCGAGCACGGGCATTATGTTGTTCATAGCCTGCTCGAAAATTTCCATAGGCTCTTTGCCTAATTTTTCACTCATTATATTGAAAGCATCGTAAACGATGTTCTGTGCCGTACCGCGCTTGCCGTCGTACATAATCTGGTTGATAAGTTTGGTTACAACCTTGCTGCCGTACACGGGATCGGGTAATACGTCCCTTTTGGGGACGCCGCTTCTTCTGGGCATAATTTTTACTCCTTATTATTTTTTTGTTTAAGGGTATTGCTACCTTTAAATAAGCTATTGCGCGCCATATTATAAATATGGGCAAATCTTCTCCGCCCCGACGGGGGCGAATACTGCCTACTTTTATCGGTAAGGGTAATATATTCCGAAACAGTAGGGAAGAGGAACGCTGTCCCTCGGATGATTTGATTTGAAATAAATTGAACAAACAGGCAGTTCAGGGAGCGCGAAGCTTTGCAACAAGAGTGTACAAAGACGTACACGACTTGGCAAAATGCAGCGCGACAAAGAAATGCGCAGCTTATTTTAATTTATTTAGGGCGTTTTGCGCCGTAAAGCGAACGCGACTGCATTCTCTTGGAAACGCCTGCGGTATCAAGCGCGCCGCGAACGATATGGTAACGGACGCCGGGCAAGTCTTTAACTCTTCCGCCTCTTATAAGTACGGACGAGTGCTCTTGAAGATTGTGACCTTCGCCGGGAATGTAAACGGTACCTTCCTGCTTGTTGGTAAGTCTTACTCTTGCAATCTTTCTTATAGCAGAGTTGGGCTTTTTGGGCGTGGTCGTCGTAACCGAAAGGCAAACGCCGCGCTTTTGAGGGCAGTTGTCCAGAATGGGCGACTTGCTCTTGTAAAGCTGTCTTTCTCTGCCGTTTCTGATAAGCTGATTGATTGTGGGCATAGTATCCTCCTGATATTACTCGGCTTTTTCAGCCTGTGGAATATATTTTTTTCCCGTATTACCCTTAAAACAACGGGGCAAAAATCTACTTAAATTGCATAATAATCCATATTAGCAACCGATATTTTAACAAAACTTTTCGGCATTGTCAAACGATTTAACGCAAATAGCGCGCAAAAATTCCGCACAGAAAAAAATAAGGTTATTCTATAAACCCAAGTAAATAGTCTGCCGAAACTTCAAAAAAAGCACAAAGCAATTTAACGGTTTCTACGTTCGGCTGTAACTGCTCCCTTTCATATTTCCCGACAGCACTTGCCGTCGTTCCGATTTTTTCGGCAAGCTGCGATTGCGTTAAACCCTTTTCCTGTCTTAAATCTTTAATTCTTTTACCGTACATTTTGTCATCTCTTAACAATTTTAATCCAACGAAAGCCTAATTTAATGCAATATCTTTTAATTCTTCATATCTGGCGGCGGCGATTGAGGAAAGGCGGCGCGTATCGAACAGACCCGAAAAAGCCTCGTCGGAAAGCGCTTTTGCCGTAAAAATTACTTCGACGGGGAATTTTAAATTTTTAATATCGTTTAGCATTTTTCCGCTTTGACGCGTACCCATAAAGTCGCCGCCGCCGCGGATTTTCAAATCCTCCTCCGCTATTGCGAAGCCGTCGGTATTCGCCTTTATTACCGCAAGCCGCGCGCGCGCCTCCTCCTTGTCGGTTCCCGCCAAAAGAAAACAATAGCTTTGTTTTTCGCCCCTGCCCACTCTTCCGCGCAGCTGATGCAACTGCGACAGCCCGAACCTTTCCGCATTATATATAACCATTACGGTAGCGTCGGGAACGTCCACGCCGACCTCTATTACCGTAGTTGAAACAAGGCAGTCGTACTCTTTATTTTTAAACGAGGTCATAATCGCGTTTTTTTCTTTATCTTTCATTTTGCCGTGCAACAGAGCGATGGCAACCGACGGCATTTTGACTTTTAACTCCTCGTACAGCTCGGTAATGGACATCACCGTTCCCTCGTCGTCACCCTCTATTTTCGGACAGACGAAATACGCCTGATTGCCAAGCTTCGCCTGCCGCGAAACGTAGGCGTACATATCCGAAATTTTACGCTCGGGTATAATAGAGGTAATAATTTCCTGTCGCGCCGCGGGCTTGTCCTTTATCGTGACTATATCAAGGTCGCCGTAGAATATAAGCGACAGAGTGCGCGGAATGGGCGTTGCCGACATTATCAGCGTGTCGCAGCCGTCGCCCTTGTCCGACAGCGAGGCGCGCTGCGCCACTCCGAACCGGTGCTGTTCGTCGCATACCGTAAGCGCAAGGCGTGCGAATACGACGTCCTTCTGAATGACTGCGTGCGTGCCGCACACTATGCTTATTTCGCCCGAGGCTATGCGCTTTTTAATTTCCTTTTTCCCGGCGGCAGGCGTCGAGCCCGTAAGCGTGCAGCACTCGTAATCCGGTAAATATTTTTCTATCAGCGCAGCATTCTGCCTTGCAAGCACTTCCGTGGGCGCAATCATCGCCGCCTGATAACCCGATTTGACCGCCATATATATGCCTGCAAGCGCAACCGCCGTTTTACCGCTTCCGACGTCGCCCTGCAAAAGCAAATTCATTTTATGGGGCGAAGTAAGATTTTTTAAAATTTCACCGACGGCGTTTTTCTGACCGTCGGTAAACTCAAACGGGAACCGCGAAATAAACCCGTTCAAGTCCTCTTGTGTGACCGAATAGCGGTTCAGCCGCGCCTCGTCCCGTCCGCCCTTAATGACCTTGAAAGCCGAAATCAAAAGAAAATATTCTTCCAAAGCAATGCGTTCCGACCCGACCTTGACGTCCTTGACGTTTTCGGGGCAATGCACTTTTTCATAAGCCTCTTTCAACGGCATAAGCGAATATTTTCTGCAAAGCTGCTCGGGAATACAGCTATTGAAAACTATTTTGCCTATCGCCTGACGGACCGCAAAACGAACAACGCCCTGAGTAAGCGAACCCGAAAGAGAATAAACGGGAATAAGCCCCTTTAACTTTTTCGCCTCTTCGGCAGGCTCGAACGAAGGGTTGACCATTGAGTACGACAGCCCGAATTTGTTCTGAACTCTGCCGTAAAACAGATATTCTCCACGTTTAAGCTTGCTTGCAACGTAAGGCTGATTAAACCAAATCGCAGTAAAAGTATATCCGCCCTGCATACACATTGCCTTGACGTACGGACGGCGCGAATACCTGTTGACCTCCACGCTCAACACTTCGCAAAGGGTAAGCATAACGTCGTTGTGGTAGGCGTCGCGTAGCAGTGAAATATGCGTAAGGTCGAGATAGTCGCGCGGAAAATGTCTGACTAAATCGGCCACGGAGTAAATATTAAGTTTGTTGAAGTCGTTTGCCCTCTTTTCGGAAACGTACTTTAATTCGGTTAATTCCATACTATTATAATTAAAGGAAGACGCGCGTCTTCCTTTTTTAATCGAATATTGTCAAAAATATAAAAACGCAGAGATACGAGCAGAACAAGAAGCGCGAGGAAAACCCGAAGGAGCTTACTAAACGGTAAGTGACTGAGGGTTGCCGCAGCGCGACGCAGTTATGCGAAGTATATATGTGTTTTGTTATTCAAGAGAAACGAGGTAATAATACACGGGCTGACCGCCGTACAGACATTCAACGTCGCAGTCGGGGAACTCTTCTTTGACCTTGGAAAGAAGTTCGTTCGCCTCCTTTGCATTCCGGATTTCGAAGAGTGTGCGCAAATCCCCGGTATATGAGGTCACGCCATCATGCTCAAAAATTTCCCTTGTGTCATTGTACGTAATATTCTGATTTTCAATCCTGCCGGAATGAT
>CAJTQE010000079.1:2144-6834 GCA_910578655.1 uncultured Christensenella sp. | reverse complement strand
TGAGACAGGTCTGCACGCCAGTCTGCATAAAGAAACATCTTTTCCGAACTTGCAGGAACTGCTTCAAAATACGTAACGGTGGCATCTACAATCGTCCACCAGCCGTTAAACGAATAAGCATTGCCGTCTTTATCCGTTCTCGTGCTTGAAGGCTGCGGAAGTTCTTCCCCCTCCGCCAACGTGCAAAGATAAGCGTTTTCGGTGAATATCGCAAGGTTCTCCTCGTCGCTTAATTTTTCAGCGCCTGAGCTTATTACGTTTTCAACCTTTATTCCCTCTTCGAGATAAGTACCCGGAACGAGATAAACTGCGTTTTCTGCCGAAGAAGCATTGTTTTCAGACGCGTTTGCGGAAACCGCAACGCCTGAAACGCCTGTCAAAAGTATACCTGTAAGAGCCAAAGCCAAAATCTTTTTCATTGCAGTTCCCCCCTTTATTTAACCCTGAAAATTTGTATAGACTGAGCAGGGATTTTTCCCGAACTCGTCACTCCGTTACCATACAAGCGCACAGCGCCGTTGGGAACGATATAGTTGCAAACGGCATCTTTAGAACCTGCGTTGACGTAAACGAGTATTTCGTTTTCAGCGTCGCAGACGGAATAACAAATAACCGAGCCTGTCGTATAGCGGTTAATAACTTTACCTCTCGATAAAACAGGATTTTCCTTACGGATTCGTATTATGGATTTATACAAGTTGAACATAGAGCCCGCATCGGTGCGTTGTTCTGCCACGCCGTCAAGCTGCATGTTGAGAGTATCCCATTTCATAGTATAGTTGTTGAAACCTATCTGATAATTGCAGTTGTCTTTGCTGCCTGAAACGTCCTTAGTCCATTTCATCGGCTGGCGATACCACCTGTCCTCGTGACCGGAAGTGTCTCCGGCAGGATTTGCGGTCTTTGTTCCGAACATACCGAGTTCGTCGCCGTTGTATATCCAGGTAAGACCGGGAACTGTAAGACACATTCCTCCCCAAATTTTAGCAAGATTTTCAGACAGCGTCCAATTTGCGTCACCGCGCTTTGACGAAAGCGGAACGCCCGCATCGGTTTTAAACAATTTATCGCGCGCACGCTGAACGTCGTGATTTGAAGTAAACACTCCGTCGATGTAATCTTTTCTATACAGAGAAAAGTCGAACTGCGCTGCGGCGTATTGATTCATAACCTTTTTAGCATTTTCGCTTCTTGTCGTTGAAGAGGTCGCTGTCGCAATGCCGTTAAGCGCGTAAGTCGTATCGTAATACCAGTTGAAATTGAACTGCGAATCCAACCCTTCGTACATACCTGCAAGATTCATAGGGTCGCCGTTGAAGTTTTCGCCAAGAAGAATCGCGTTGGGATAGCTTGATTTCAGCTTTGCATTGAACTCCATAAAGAAGTGTGCGTTCTTCTTCATATCAAACGAATAGTCGCCGGTGGCGGATATATCGGTTACAACTCTGTCGGAACTGTCGCGGCTTTCGTTTGCCATATAGATATGTTTAACCGCGTCAAGACGGAAGCCGTCAAGTCCGAAACTCATCCAATAGAGAGCTACGTCCAAAATAGCGTCGCGTGTTGCCTGATAGTCGAAGTTAAGCTCAGGCATTGACGAACCGAAACTTGAATAGAAATAATATCCGTTTGAATCTTTGTACCACTGTGCCTTTGCCGCAGGATTCTTAATAGACTGAACATACTCCTCGTTCTGCCAGGTATAGAAATTGCGATAATCGATTTCTTTCTTAGTGCCGTCGGGAAGTTTTATCGTTTCTTTAACAAGGTTTTGAGATTTTACAAACCAGGGATTTGAAATCGATGTATGATTCAGTACAAAGTCCATAAGAACTTTCATACCCTTTTGATGCGCTTTGAAAAGCAGCTCACGATAGTCGTCAATCGTTCCGAATCTGGTGTCTACCGTGAAGTAATCCATTATATCATATCCGTGATAGGAGTTAGACGTCTGGAACGGAGTAAGCCAAAGCGTATCTATTCCGAGTTCGGAGAGATAATCGAGCTTATTTATTACACCCCTCAAATCCCCCATACCGTCGCCGTTGCTATCGGCAAACGAAGCAATGAACACCTGATATCCGACGCTGTTTTCCTCCCAACCTTCCGCAACGGGCTGTTGAGTGTAAACGGCGTTATTGCCTTTATTTGATACAACGTCGTATTTGGTAATTGCCGAGCCGGGTTCAAGTCCGGCATACGGGTCGTCAACCACGAAATCTGTAAACGTTGCCGATCCGCTTCCAACCGAACCCTGCGTTACGAACCAGTGATAGTCGCCCTTGCTGCGTTTTGCATCTGCAAGAGTAACATATACGTCGCCTCCGTCATTCACCCAGAAACCGGTGCCGTTTATACGGCTATCTGCCGAATAAATCTGAATTCCGAGTATCAGCGTAGTGCCGTAGGTTAAAGTAAGCCCCTTGTCGTCGCGGATTTTTTCGTCCCAACCCGCGTCGTTATAAGTAGCGCTTAAATCTATATCATAGACGGCGCCGGACTCGTCTATCTTCATAGGATAGAACGCTCTGCCTTCAGTGCTGTTGGGGAAGTAGTCCCAAACCCAAAGGCCCCAGTCGCCGTAAGTTGCCGAATTTATCTGTGACGAATAATCGGGAGCGGCGGCGGAATTTACCGTACCCTGCTCCAAAACGGAATGCGCGGCGCGCAAGTAGTGTATGTAGATATGACCGGGCTCGCCCCAAGTCAAATTTTCTTCGTAGCGCTTTGCCGTTTCGGCGTCAATTCCGGCACTCCAGGACGCCTTTAACTCCAAATTTGAATTGACCGTATTCTGAGTGAAATCCCACTTATCAGAACCGTTATACCACCCTATAAGCGTATGATCTTCCCACGCATCAACAGTGGGCTGCACCGCCTTTTCTCCGGCCTTAACCGTCTGGGTTTCGGGAGCGGTTACTCCGGCTGCGCTCGCTTCGCTGCCCACGTCGAAAGACACAGTGTATTCGGATGCCGAACAACCGCTGCAAGCAGGAAGAACTAAACATAAAAGCATTACGAGTGCAATAATTACGCTTAAAAGACTTTTCTTTTTCATATAGACCTCATAATTTTAATTAACCGCTTAATACTTAAAACATTTAAAGACTTTAAATATCGAAAATATTTGGTCCAAAGCCCTGCCTTTCGGCAGAGCCTTGTACCAAAATTTTAGTTACTTATTTGACGCTTTACTGCGCTTCTGCAGGGGCAGCAAATGTTACCGTAAGCTGTTCCGTCGAGGAATTGAACGAGAAAGTATACGTTCCTGCTGCCACGGTTTTTATGTTACCACCAGCATCAACAACACAGCTGGTACCGGCAACTACATGCTGAAACTTTATATTTTTATCGCCACTCGACTCAGTGCCGGAATTCACACCGACGTTCACGGAATAGAACATAAACTGATCGTCCGCTTCCATTTTTATCGTCATTTCATATATTCCGGAGCCGGCAGCCGTCTCTTTAAGTTCGTACTTATCCTCTTTGAGCTGTTGCCAATTATTGGTAACTTTGCTTCCCTTTATATAATAATGGAGAACGGTTTCCTCCGTGTCAGGCTGTAAGTCTGCCGCAGGAGTAATTACAAATACAGTAGTTTCTCCGGTGTTGTCAAGCGTAATAGTATACTCTCCCGCAGTAAGCGCCACTTTATTATTACCGTCGACAATATTTATGTAACCATCTTCTTTACCTGCGGCCATTTTATAAAGCGATGCCGATTTATATTCCCAATCAGCGCTGCCGGTTACGCCGTCCGTACAGCGTATAATTGCGAACTGCGAACCTTTTTTAAAAGTTACTTTAAGTCCGACTTCGGGGTCTATGTATAAGCCTTCTTTAACTTTCCAAGAATCTTCCGCAAAATCGCCTGCCAAATAGAATCCGTCTTTAACGAATTTATCCTTTACGGGAGCAGGTGCAAGACCTTCTGCAGGAGTAAATATAAACTTAATATTCTCTCCTTCGCCCTGTACGGTTATTTTATACTCTCCGGGTGTAAGAACTGCTACGTTACCGCTCGCACTTACGTTTGCAAAGTTGAGATAGCCTGCAGCATCATCCTTGACCGCATAATATTTAGGGTTGTTATATTTCCAGCCTCTGTTTTCACCTTCGGTGACGTCAAGACAGTCGGTAATTTTAAAGTCGGCATCAGCCGAAAGATTTACCGTAATTCCGATTTCGGGGTCTATATAGTTTTCTGCAGCAATATCCCAGTTTGAACCCAGCCAACCGCTGCCGACAAGATATGCGCCGCCTGCGTGCAGTTCGTCTTTAAGCCCATCGCTTATGTAAATCGACCAGCAAGGCGTATTATCTTCGTAATACTTAGCGTAAATATCGAATGCGCGCGCTTTACCGGGTTTTACCGTAAACGTTCCGCTCGCCTGGTCGAAGTAGACGCCGTGACAGCCGTTCGCCAACCAAAGTTCAAGCGTGCCTGCCGCGTGGGTTAAAAGGCTACCCTCGATTTTTAATTTAAACTCGTCCCCTGCATCAAGTTCGATCCCCGTACCGCCGTACTGTTTCAACGCGGTATCGCTAGGATCAACCCATGCAAGCGCTTCCTTAAGCTTGCCGTCCTGAGTATAAATGCCGTCGGTTGCTCTCCACTGCGCGTGAATAGTAGCGTCTTTATTGAATACCGTATCTACGGTAATCTTTTCTCCGCCCTCGGCAGCCG
>CAJTQE010000079.1:0-2125 GCA_910578655.1 uncultured Christensenella sp. | reverse complement strand
CCGTATACCAGCCGTTAAAAGTCAGTTCCGGCTTAGCAGCAGTAGGCGCATCGGGCAAAACCGCAAGTTTACCGTTAACCGTCTTGACGGTACCGGCGCCTGCAAGCGTACCGCCGTGCGCGTCCAGCGTCACAGTATATTCGGTTACGACAGGCGTTCTTTTGTATTTGCAGACGTCGCACTCGTCATCATCGCCCCAGACGTGCACCGCATAACCTTGCTTATAGTCCTTATCCCCCTCTTTCAAATCATCGCAGGTGGCACTGTGCCAATGCCCCGTGGAGTCGCTCGTCCATTTGTCGGAATACGTGTGCTCGTGTTCTTCGCCGCAGCCTGCAAGCACACCCAACGCCGCAGCACTGCTCAGTGCCAACGTCGCAAACGCCGCCAAAAGTTTTTTGTTCTTCATACAAATTCCTCACTTTTAATTGTTTTTATGTTAAAGAAAAAATTCGAACTGATTTTTTCATAAACATCATTTCTAACCGGGGTTAACCGTTTGACATAAAATAAATTAATCAACTATCACATTATTTTTTGAGTTACTGTTTAGTTAACCGTTTAATCTGATTAAAAACCCAAAAATTCTTTCTTTCCGGCGTTAATTAAACGCAAGTTTTAAAAGAAAAGAACTCATTTGTGACAATTTTTCATATTTATTTAACTATTAACACTTTAACATATATTATTTAACTTGTCAAGAACTGAAACAAAAAAATTTTGGTTTTACAAATTTTTTTATGGTAGCATTCTCACTTGTACATATTGCAAGGGGGCTGCTCATTTTTTTGTGCTAATATTTGACTTATTTCATTAATTATATTATAATCTAACATATTTATTAAGGAGATTTTATGAAAATTGCAATTTCGACAGACGGTAACAGTGGGTTGAGCCGCAAAGAGGCCGAACAATTAGGCATTACCATTATCCCCACACCTATTATTATTGACGGCGAAATTTATCTTGAAGATATTTCACTCACTCAGGAGCTTTTTTATGAAAAGCTTACAGGCAATTCGCAAATATCAACATCTCAGCCCAGCCCCGCCTCTTTAAAAGAACATTGGGACAAGCTTTTGGAAGATTATGACCAAATTATATATATTCCCATTTCAAGCGGTCTTGCTGCGGCATACGACACGGCTTATCAGCTTACTCAAACCGAAGAAAAATATAAGGGCAAAGTTTTTGCAATTGACAACCACCGCGTTTCGGTAACCCAAAAACAAAGTTTATTAGATGCGCTTAAAATGGTTGAAGAGGGCAAATCAGCACAAGAAATTGCCGAATTGCTTACGCAAATGGGTTTAAAGTCAAGTATTTACATTACGGTAGACACCCTCACTTATCTTAAAAAAGGCGGAAGACTTAACCCTGCCGCCGCTTTCGTGGGTAACCTTTTAAAGATTAAGCCCGTGCTCCAAAATCACGGCGAAAAGTTTGATACTTTTACGAAGGCAAGAAAAACTTCCGAAGCCAAAAACGCAATGATTAACGCTGTAAAGAAAGATTTGGAAACAAAGTTCAAGAAAGAATACGAAGCAGGTTTAATGACTTTGGAAATTGCTCATACACAAAACTATGAAGCTGCAATGAAGTTCAAAACAGAACTTGAAGAAATTTTACCTGACATCGAATTGAAACATGTAGACTCTCTTTCGCTCAGCGTTTCCTGCCATATCGGCCCCGGCGCACTTGCGGTAGCTTGCACGATGAAATATTAATTAATATGGAGTTTAACAATGAAAACAGCTATAATAACAGACAGTAACAGCGGAATAACACAAAACGAAGCAAATAAATTAGGCATTTTCGTTGTGCCTATGCCCGTACTTATTGACGACGATATTTTTTATGAAGATTTGACTTTAACTCAGGAACAGTTTTATGAAAAGCTTAAAAGCAACGTGAGAGTTTCTACTTCTCAGCCCAATCCCGAACACGTAGGCGAAATTTGGGACAACGCGTTAAAAATTTGCGACGAAATAGTATATATACCTATGTCCAGCGGTCTTTCGGAAACCTGCCGCACCTTGCAGCACTATTCCGAAACCGAAGAACGCTTTAAAGGAAAAGTTTACGTTGTAGACAATCAGAGAATATCCATTACGCAAAAGCAGAG
>CAJTQE010000078.1 GCA_910578655.1 uncultured Christensenella sp. | reverse complement strand
ACTTTCATTATACGCTTCAATAAGCAATTTTTTTATGACTTCATCTTTTATATCATTACTCGCACACGCAGCTTTAGTTCGTTGGTCTTTAGTTCTGCAACTCCATTTTATTGCCGCATATGAAGTTCCTTTCGCACAAACTTTCCGTGTATACCTATCGCCGCATATCCCGCATATAAGTTTACCTGTTAAAATGTACCGTTCGCCTTTTTGATGTGCCGGGTGATATCTTTTAACATTTGCCTCGAATATCCGTTTTACCCTTTCGAATTCGTCTTTAGTGATAATCGGCTCATGAGTGTCTTCTACGTAATATTGCGGAAGTTCACCATTATTTAAAGTCTTATGTTTTACCGTATCGTAAAAGCATTTCTGCAATAGACTGTCGCCTATATATTTTTCATTTTTTAATATCGAATTTATCGTAGATTTATTCCATCTACTTGAACCGCTTATGTTCTCACCTTCTTCGTCGGCGGGTTCTGTGTATATGTCCACTCGGCTGTCGCCTCGTGCCGCTATAAAGCAGTAGTTGCCCTGATGTTCAAGCGTTCCCTCATCCAGTCCTAATAATTCAACCAGCCCTTTGCCGTCATTCTTGACTATTTCATCCATCCTTTACTCCTTGCGGGCAGTTGCCCTCTCTTTTTTTGTAACACAACAATACCGTAAACTCTTTCAAGAGCCCAGCGAAACACCGCCAAATATCGAAACTTTTTTAAAGATTATTTTCGTCCGAATCGGCTGCCTTCTTCAACCGACTTTCGGCTGTGGCAACTCCAACAGAGGCTTTGCAGGTTACTCGGGGCAAACTTATCTCCGCCCTGCTTGATGGGAATTATATGGTCTACCATAGTGGCTTTCGCTCGTTTCCCAGCTTTCAGACATTCCTCACAAAATGGATGCGCTTGCAACTGTTTCTTTCTCGCATATAACCATTCGGGAGTTTTATAAAAATACTTAGTGAATTCATCACGCCCGTAAAGATTGTACTGTTTATCCGTCAGTTTTTTGTGTTCCTCACAATACTGACCGTCCACAAGACGCGGACAGCCTGGATAACTACACGGGCGTTTTGGTTTCCTCGGCATTATTTCCTCCTGATAAACAGAAAAGGAAGCGGCCAACGCTCCCTCTTATCATACTTGTTTTTGCCGGACGTTCCGCTTCCGTTTTCTGCCTACGTTTTTATTATATACAGGGTTTCGGCACATTTTGGCACATTTTGGACTACCTTTGGCACTATTTAAATTTCGCTTAAACAGACCGCCATTAATTCTACCGCTTTATCACGTTTTCGGGCAAGCGTCATCCTGCTGAAATACAATTTTTCGGATACTTTCCGAATGGATTTTCCGTCGAAATAAAGCTGACGCAGTATATCCCCCAAGCCGTCGGGGAGTGATTCAAGACAGTCTTCTATGCCTTTTATGCACCTGACTACGCGCGATTCCATTTCACCCTGCTTTATCTTAAATTCCGCAACGGTCTTTTTATCTCGGTAGTGTTCCAGATATTCTTTAATTTCCGACTTCGTCATTATAATCCTCCAACAGCTTGCTCCGCATTTCCTCTCGAACACGCAAATCCCATACCCAATCGGTATTTTCATTCGGATTCAGTACTGATTTCAACCACAACCGAACCTGTCCGCTTGCTTCGAATTCTTCCGACCAATCTTCCGCAATACAGATGCCTTTCAGTTCCCACATCTGCATCCTTCCGAAGCTATCGCCCTTATAAAAGAACAGCATCAGCATTTGGTCTGTCGGTTCGTCATAGTATTTCGCTCGGAAATAGTAACCGCAAAAAGTTCCGCCGTTTATTAAATTGTCTATGTACTTTTCGGTTTCCCGTTTAATATCGACTTTCGGCAGCGGCAAGCCGAACATACTCTCGTAATCAAACCGAGCCTCCGCTGTTATCACCACTTTACTGATTACCAATTCCATCGCTTTCCCTTATACTCCGACGATTCCGTTTATTACCGATTTCACGCTCTCTACAGAGCTTACAACCATTGCCAGCCCTCCCGCTTTCGTAATTTGCTTTATCGTTTGCGTCTGCAACACCGTCGGGGTATTTCTTCCGACCTTGCATTCCAACGCAATAAATTTGCCCTTGTAACAGATGATTATGTCGGGTATCCCCGCCGTACCGTACATTCCGCCGTGTTCTTTCCAGAAAAACAGATTCGGAACGGTCTTGAGATACTCGGCTATTTTTTTAATCAAATCATTCTCACGCATTTAATCTCCTATCATACAACCATACACACCTTACAACCTTACACAAACTCACACTTTATAAGGAAAATGTATATGTGTATGTAATCTCTCTTTTAGTAACTTCTTTTTTACTGGGTTTTTTGTATGTTTGTGTATGGTGTGTATGATGTAAGGTAGTGTATGTATAAAACGATAATCATACACAAACCGCCGACAACCTTACACTAATCGTCTAATTCTTGCCCGAAAAGGTGTGTTTGCCTGCTGTTTGCAAACATACTTTTTTTGCTGAAAGTATGTATTTTATTCTGTCCGCTGCGCTTTGAAGTATGCTCTATGCCGTCCACGTACAGAGCATCCGATAAAAGTTTAAGCTCTTTACCGAGTGCCACGGAAGTTCCGCCGTATGCCTTACCCGTAACGTCGAACACTCTTTTGAATAAATCGCCCGCCGTTCCTTTCCAGCCGAGCGGAGATTCGCTGACGAGCTGTTTTATCGTTATAACGAGCGGATTATTTTCGTACTCGCGCTTTTTGCGCTTATCGGCTTTATCTCTTATATCAATAATTTTTTCAATTTCATCACTATTTAGCTCTCGAACTCGTCTATATGCCTGCATAAGATTTAAAAATAATATATCCGACTTTTCAAATCTACCTAAATATTCATAAAGCTCAATAACCGCATTAATAATATCTTCACGCTTCGTATCATCATACACGGATAACAGTTGTAATAATAATTTCCAATAATACTGGAACTCTACATCAGATAACTTTTCTTTTTTAAGTTCTTTAACTAATTCTTTATAACTTACGTTGTCAACATGAGCAAGCGCTTTTGTATCTAATCCGCACAGAATCAAATAATTGCTGGCCGTTATCGGATTGTTAACATCTCCAAGTTTAAACTGCAACACATCATCACGAAAAAAATTACTAACATGATATAATCCATTTCCTAATGGACTTGAATAGCAAAAGAAACTGATATTTGAAATTTTGGCAAACCCTATTCTTAATTTATCATTTCCGATAGGCACACCCTCTCCATACAGTTCGGAACGGCATAAATACTTTAAATCACATGCTTCAGTTTGCGTCATATCATCTAAATTTAGTTGTTTCGTAATATAACTTTTCTTTAATAGACTTTTAATATCATTATAGAATTTTAGTTCATCTTTAAGTTTATTATTTTCTTTATCCGTTAGTTGTTGACTTAAAAAGATTTCTATTTGAAAACCGTTTATTTCTAACGGCGCTCCGTCTGCTAAAGCTAACATAAATTCCAAAGTAGATATCCTTTCTTCAAGATTGCCTTTCAATTCTAAATGATAAGATATCCCATCTGGATACAGCGTACCACTTATAGATTTCCCTAATTTAAATTTTGTTTGCTCTGCAGATTTAGTTATTTCAAGCAAATTAAAATATGTTTTCCCATTAACCCCAATAGTACCACGAGCTTTTTTCGTTAGAAATAACTTCATTTGCTCTGAAAATCGATCCACAGGAAAACTCACATCGAGATCTTTATCATGAAAATAAATATAAGGTTTTTGCTCTACTACCCCTTTTAAAACATCATTTTCCGTGAAATGCAATGGCAAATCAATATCAAATTTAAGTTCACCTTTTTTAACCCTTGCGCCCAAATCCGGCAAGGACAATACGTTTGGAATGGTGACTTGTTGCTTATTTGCCTCGGCAATAAAATTTAATAACATTTTTTTAACTTTGCTGCTGTCATTATAAGGCAGTTCATCAAAAGGTAATCTTTTTGTAGATCCTTTTGCTTTAGACAATATCTTTTCCAAATCCCACAACAATAATGCTTTATAAAATACTTTAAATTCGCTACCTTTATCTTCAACAACTAAATAAAGAACCCTTTTTTCTTTCTTATAGATCTTTAAATCAGCCATCTCAACATCAATATGCGAATAATAATTTTCTACCATATGAGTTTTAACTTGCACAGGTATATCACCTATATGAGTAGCTTTACTAAAGGGCTCTGAATTAAAAACAGAAACCGTTCCGTCCCACGACATCGTCTTCTCATCTCGCTTAATGTGTGGATCAGCAATACCCGTTTTAGAAAATATTATATCAAGTTGTGCCGCCCCTATTTTTTCAATTGCAGAATTATCCATAAGTACACCTAACAATAAAATTATATCATAACCATTATATTTTTTCAAGATTTAAAACACAAAAAGAAAGCGAGCTACGGTGATTCCGTTGCCCGCTTTCTTTTTATATAAATTATATCTTAATCTTTATATAATGATGAAATACTAATTTGTATATCATTTCTAAATTCTTTAATTTTTGTTTTTAGCTCTGGAGACAAATTATCTTCTAATACAGCTAATTCTGCCATTTTGGTATCAATCTTTGATGATTCATTTTGTAAAGATTTAACCAATTCTGTAAGTTTAATAATTTGCGAATCCAATTTTACTCCAGAAATAACCGAATAAATAATTGCAATTACACTTAATATTATACTGATAATTGAGGATGCAATAGAAAATCCAATTGACCAATCATTCTCACTATAGGCTATCGGTAAAACAATCGCTACAACTGCAAACAAGCCTATTAGGGATAAAATTACAATTAGACCAATGATTTTTTTGCTTATTTTATTTTTTTGCATTTTTTCCTGCCACGTTTACTATCAATCCAAAAGTCTTGCTTCTGATCCCACAATGGATGCAATGTGTAACTTGTTAGCAACGCCTCAATACTTTTGGGACTATCAGCCCTATAAGCAAGAAAATAAATTAAATTTTCTTTTGCTTTTGCCCAAGCAGATTTATTAGCTGCAGAAGCGCAATGGTCTATTTCTTTGTCTAAACAAAATATTTTGGGCAAAACATACCGAGAAACGCAAAACTCATTAATAAAAAGTAAATGTGCCTTAATTATATTGTTTTCATTTTCTGTTGCAGAATCTACTTCTATATCTCCAATACGCCCATTAACAAATACAGGTTTCCTTCTTATCCACCAAAATCCAATATATGCAGCTTCTTTTATTGCATTAACATTTTTAACTGGATGAAAGTCTTGAATACGCTTTAAATCCTCAATTGCATCAATTAAAATCTGGGATATAATTGTTTCATCATAGTCTATCGTAATATCAGAACCGATTTCCTGTTCAGTTACCTCTGCCACTCTCTTAATATTTTCTATGATTTCTTCCGCAAGTTCATCAACATACTCTTTAGTATATTTTTTATCTACAATTTCGTATTTATCCCTAAATTGAACATTCATACTCGCCTCGTATAATCAGCCCTTATATAAAGAAGGACAAGAAAGTGCGATTTCTTCTTTAGTAACTTTTGCCCGTATCCCTGTATTTTTCAATCTCATCTGAGGAAGTTTCTTTTGTAATATCGGGTTGGTAACATTTTGGATAGACTCTCTAACTTGCCCCTCAGTCATACCCGTTGCTCTTACCCGATTATTTGTAATTCTCATCTAATAGCTCCTTTTGACACGCTTACATATAATAAGACTTATTACATAATAAGTCAATTCATTTTTATTTGTTTTAAAAAATTAATGTTTACTATTTATTTCATTAAGAATTTCAGTAAATAGCGGCAGTCTTTTATCCCCTAAAACTCTATTTATCGTAACGGCGTAACCGTCTTGACGGTAAATCATATTTCTATGATCTTTAACCGAAATGATTTCTTTAATATAGATCTTTAAATCTTCCCGATTAATATCTTTAGATATAAATTCATCAATTTTTAATTTTAAAGCATAAGCAAGTTCTTTTACATCTTTGAAATTCATTATGCACCTCTAATCTAATTATATTTCTATTATAACACAATTTTAACAAAAATCAATAATTTAATAATATTTATTTTTTTACTTTTATTAATAATTTTGCATTTTTTGATTTTATTGCATTATTTGTGCTCAAATTTAAAATATAGATGATATGAACTTCCAACTACAATCTGACATAAATTCAACTTTTGAATCAATAGAAATTCTTTATACTCCTTTTACTGAAATTTATTTACAAAATTATTGCCATAAAAACAATCATTAGAAACTATTCATCATACAAAATTTAATGTCTTGTACATTATATAAGTTCAAATCCCGACTTCTACGGTTTGCATAGGGTTCAACCCCCGACTTCTACACCCTCACTTCCTCGCTCGGCAAAAAATCCTTTTTGTGCGTTAGACACAAGTCTTAATAGCTTGAACTTCTTTACCGTAAAAAGAACGTTCGGGCTATTTTGTTTAATGGAAGAATTTGAGAACTTCCGAGAATAAAAAATAATCCGATAGAACATTATGTGCTATCGGATTATTTTTTGATTTCAGATTATTGCGTCGGATTGCGTGTAAGCGGTTAATGAGTTGGCTTTGACCTGAATACATATATACTTTATTCCTTTGTCCGGTGCTGCAAAAAATTGTCGTTTTGCCGAAGGTGAAATACGAAGAAAATCGCCCGTTCCGCGAAAGCGTGGCACTCGCCTAATTGCCCCTCAACAGACTGCTCGTTTTGCGCGTGTGAACTGAAACGCGCATAAATGACTGCGTTTTTCATAACTTGCTTTTGCGCTGTCCGTGTGGTGTGCGGACTGCGGCTTAAAAATTTTGTTGTTCGCTTTGGTGCTTACCGTCTTAACCAGCAAAAAATGCCGCCGCAGACAAATTGTCAAGGGTTTGCGCCGTAGGCGACGACGGTTTTATGCCTTACGGGAGATAAATCGTCGCCCTTTACAATTTGTCAAGGCGGCGTATTCCGTCC
>CAJTQE010000077.1 GCA_910578655.1 uncultured Christensenella sp. | reverse complement strand
ATATAATAATTTTCGCCGCGTTGCAAAATGTAACCTGCGCCGCCGTAGTTCGAAACACTTTGGGAAATAGAGCCGGCCGATACGGCGTTGTCCGTCATTTTGTAGCAAACAAAATAATAAGTATTTTTGAAATCGAGTTTTCCGCCGGAACAGCTTATCGCGCAAATGCAGATAATAACCGTCGCAATAATTACGGCGGAAAGTACTGATAGCATTTGAAGATTAATTTTTTTAAGCATATTATATAATATTTCATAATAACTGTAAAATTGCTTGCCAAATCGTAAATTTTTGCTATAATAGTATCGTAAACGCTACTGTGGCTCAGCTGGTAGAGCAGCTGATTCGTAATCAGCAGGTCGCCGGTTCGAATCCGGCCAGTAGCTCCATTATTCTCCCCTCTCCCACACTGCGTGGGGGAGGGGTATTTCTAAAAAAAGATCATGCGATCTACAAAGGAGAAATTATGAATACGCTTACAAAAGCGCAAAAGGAAAAGCTTGTCAATCTTTATTGCTATCTCAAGAAAGATGCGCACTATTATACTGATCTAAACGGTTTTAAGAAAGAACAGATCAAACGCGGCGGATATTGCGCCGATGCGCCGACAGAGGACCAGGTAGAGATGTGGATGAGATTGCTGAGCGGCGACGGCTATCATCTCGTGTATCTCGGCGTAATGCTTGCGCTGCGGAAAGGCGACATGCGCTATCTCGACGATGCGCTGTATACTGCTACTACGATGATGCAGTTCACCGTGCTGTCGTCGGGTTACGATCACTGCATTTACGCGTGGAATCTTCTGCCCGTGCTGCTGTCGGCTAACCGTTTCGACGATATAAAACATATCTTCCCGAAGGAAAACGGGCTGAGCAAAAACGGCGCGAGAGTGCTTAAGCTCATTACAAACCTTGTGATGTATTTGTACTATGGCGAGGAAGAGTGGAGAGCGGAAGCTGTCGACGAAGCTAAGGGCTTTTCGAAGAAAGCGCCGATCGAGCACAGAGCGATCGTCGACGCGCTTTTGAGCTTGGTGGATAAAAATTTCGACAGGTTTGCCGTCGAGCTGGTTAATATTTGCAAGGGTAAGCGGCGCACGAGCGGATACAGCGAAAACAGGTTTACAAAACAATTCCCGTTTTTTGCGTTAGGGCTTTACAATTTCGCACGGCGGCTGTACGGCGAGGAAGTCGAAAATATCGCGCTTCCCGACGGTGCGGGCTTGCTGATAGAACTGCACGAATACCAAAAAGCGAACGGGTACGCAACGGGCAATAATATCGCGGACTTTAAAGAGACGCTGCCCATACTCGACGCGTTGTTAAATATGGAACTGCCGTCGATGTACTTGGTGTACGATAAAAGATTCGGTTACACCGATATAGGGGGATACAAAAGAGATGTTATCGAAATGGTGCTCAAAAGCCTCGCTCGGGAATAATCCGGCCAGTAGCTCCAAAAACAACCGCTGCATTTTTGCAGCGGTTGTTTTCGTTACCGTGTTGTTTTGTTTAAAAACGGCAATTTTATGCTTTTTTTATGGGAACGACCGGCACGTTCGTTAAATGTTCAAAATTTTCATTTTTTCAAGTAACAACCTGAAAAATGTTATCAATTAACATTTTAACAAAAAATTTTCATTAAAATGTTGACTTTAAATAATCTCGGCGTATAATAATAGTACAAATATGTGAAAAGAAATGTTAATTAACATTTTCTAATAACAAAAAAATTATAGGTGAGGAGAGATTATGTTCAACAATTACGATACTATTTTTTGGACTTTTCTTATGTTGCAAAAGAAAAAGAAGAAACAAGAAATTGTTAATGATGACGACGATTTCATAGGTTTCAATTTTAGCAAATAAAAGAGGTCACCTAAAAAAGGGCTGACCTTTTTTATTGCAAAAAAAAACCGTGTTCGGGAAAATTCCCGAACACGTTATTTTATTTTGTCATTGCTTCTTGCACGGCAACGGCAACTGCAACCGTTGCGCCGACCATAGGATTGTTGCCCATTCCTATAAGTCCCATCATTTCAACGTGAGCCGGAACGGAGGAGGAGCCCGCAAACTGTGCGTCTGAATGCATACGTCCCATTGTGTCTGTCAAGCCGTAAGAGGAAGGGCCTGCCGCCATATTGTCGGGGTGGAGTGTTCTGCCGGTACCGCCGCCCGATGCAACCGAGAAATATTTAACGCCGTTTTCAACGCACCACTTTTTGTAAGTGCCTGCAACGGGGTGCTGGAAACGGGTGGGGTTGGTGGAGTTGCCGGTAATGGAAACGGAAACGTGTTCCATTTTCATAATAGCAACGCCTTCGGGTACGTTATCTGCGCCGTAGCATTTAACTTTTGCACGCGCCCCGTCCGAGAATGCCACACTGTCGGTAACTTTTACTGTTTCGGTATAGGGGTCGAATTCCGTCTTGCAATATGTGAAACCGTTAATTCTCGAAATGATATAAGCGGCGTCTTTGCCAAGACCGTTCAATATAACTCTTAAAGGCTTAACTCTGACTTTGTTTGCGTTTTCGGCTATCTTTATTGCGCCTTCTGCGGCAGCAAACGATTCGTGACCTGCAAGGAAACAGAAGCAATCCGTCTCTTCGGAGAGGAGCATAGAGCCTAAATTGCCGTGTCCCAAACCGACTTGTCTGTTTTCTGCAACCGAACCGGGGATACAAAAGCTTTGAAGTCCTACGCCGATTAAAGTTGCGGCGTCGGCAGCCTTTTTACAGCCTTTCTTAATGGCGATAGCTGCGCCTACCGTGTAAGCCCAAACTGCGTTTTCAAAGCAAATGGGCTGAGTTCCGCGAACTATCTTATCCACGTCAACACCCTTTGCAAGGGTAATGTCGCGGCATTCCTCTATGCTTTTAATACCGTATTGTTTTAAAACGGAAAGTATTTTCTTTTCTCTTCTTTCATAACTTTCAAAAAGTGCCATCTTATTCAACCTCCTTGTCTGTTCTGGGGTCAATGTGTTTTACGGCGCCCTGTTCTTTGGTATATCTGCCGTAAACGCCGATTGCCTTTTCATAAGCTTCGTTGGGTGAAAGACCTTTCTTAATGAAGTCGGTCATTTTGCCGAGTGAAACAAACTTATAACCGCAAATCTCGTTATTTTTATCAAGCGCAAGCGATAAAACGTAACCTTCTGCCATTTCGAGGTATCTTGCGCCTTTAAGGGCGGTGCCGTACATAGTACCTACTTGCGAGCGAAGTCCTTTGCCCAGATCTTCAAGTCCTGCGCCGATAGGAAGTCCGTCCTCAGAGAACGCCGACTGGGTTCTGCCGTAAACTATCTGCAAGAACAGTTCACGCATAGCGGTGTTGATAGCGTCGCAGACGAGGTCGGTATTGAGTGCTTCCAAAATGGTTTTGTGTGGCAGAATTTCAGCAGCCATAGCGGCTGAATGCGTCATACCCGAACAGCCTATTGTTTCAACGAGGCATTCCTGAATGATTCCGTCCTTTACGTTTAAGGTCAGTTTGCATGCGCCTTGCTGAGGTGCGCACCAACCGATACCGTGAGTAAGACCCTTGATGTCCTTGATTTCTTTTGCCTTAATCCATTGTCCTTCTTCGGGAATGGGAGCGGGTCCGTGTTCAAACTTACCGGAAACGCCTTTGGCAATGCAAATCATATTTTCAATGTCTTTCGAATAATGCATTACGTTTTCCTCCGAAATTAATTTAATTGAATTAAGTATATCACAGTATAAAAATTAATACAACTTTTGGCGTCAAAAAAATTCAAAAAATTTTGCCTTGCAAGCGTTAAAAATGTTTACTCGCCCGAAAATAGTATTATAATAATATTATAAGAAAAAAAATTGCGTATAAGGAACGATTATGCTTTGCCAACACTGCAAAAAAAATCCCGCGGTAGTCAACTACATAGAAAAGATAAACGGGAATAAATTCGAATATCACCTTTGCGCATTTTGCTATGCCGATTTATACGGCGAACTCAACAGCAAAGTAAACAACGACGTATGGGCAGGGCTCTTTTCATCGCCGGCTCCGCGCAAAAAAATTTGCCCCGTATGCCGCACTACGTTTGCGGATTTCGAAAGGCAAGGGCTTTTAGGTTGCACAAGCTGTTACGACGTATTCAAAGAAGAGCTGCTGCCGTCGATTTTGCGTATACACGGCAAAGTCGATCACATCGGTAAAGTCGGTAAAAATATGGATGAACTCGGCTTACACAGGCAACTTAAAGTTTTGCAGGAAAAGCTTGAAAGCGCGTTGCGCGTCAAAAATTATAAGGAAGCAGACCGCCTTAACAAGCAGATAAACGCAATTAAAAAAACTATACACGGAGGGGGAAATGGATAGAATATCGGACGGCACGGTCGTATCGACGAGAATACGCCTTGCGCGCAATCTCGAAGGTTATCCTTTCCCGTCGCATCTGAAAAGCGAAAAACAGGCGAAAGAAATTATACGGCTGGTTTCGTCAAGTCTTTCCTGGCGTGACGAGTTCAAACTTTTTTATATGGACTCGATATCCGGCGAACAGGCGGTCAGCCTTATGGAAAATCACCTGATAAGCCCCAAACTTATTAAAAACAAAGCTCTTTCCGCCGCGCTGATAAACAGCGAAGAAAACGTTTCGATAATGGTCAACGAGGAGGACCACTTGCGCGAACAGTGTATAGTAAAGGGGCTTGATTTGCGCCTTGCCTATGAAACTATGTCGGAGATTGACAACAGAATAGCAAGCTCGATGAAGTTCGCTTATGATGAACAGTTCGGCTTTCTGACCGCGTGTCCGACAAATCTCGGCACCGGGCTCAGGGCTTCGGTAATGCAGTTCTTGCCCGCGCTTACCGTCAACGGCGTTATGCCCAAAATTATAAAAAGTATATCGCATCTCGGCCTTACCGTGCGCGGAGTATACGGCGAGGGAAGCGACGCGGAGGGCTATAATTATCAAATTAGCAACGAGGTTACGCTTGGCGTAACCGAGGAAGAAATTTTAAATCAGGTCGAAGAAGTCGTAAAAAAAGTGTGCGAGCTGGAAACTGCCGAAAGACAGACGCTTAAACGCGGAGCAAATGCCATAGAGTTGCAGGACGACTGTATGCGGGCCTACGGCATACTTACCAACTGTGCAAAACTTTCTTCGCGTGAATTTATAAAATTATGTGCAAAAGTAAAGCTTGGCGCGTGTCTCGGCTATATAAATATACCCGACGTTTCGCGCATTGACGATTTGGTTGTAAAGCTAAGCCCGTCAAATATAACAGCAGCGGCTGCGCAGCAGCTTACCGCAACCGAGCGTGACGTTTACCGCGCGCAATGCTGCAAAAAAGCTTTTGAAAATATGAAAAACTGAGAGGGACTTTTTATGGAATATAGCAATAGATTTACTGATAATTTACAAAACGTAATAAGCGTTGCGGAGGAGGCGGCAAGGGCGTTTCAAAGCAGCTATATAGGTAGCGAGCATATCGGATTCGCCATTTTAAACTGTCCGGACTGCACTGCGTACAAAGTGCTTGCGGCGTGCGGAGTTAGCGAACCGCGTTACCGCGAATATTTTGTCCGTTCAATAGATAAGCGTTCGAATATAAGCGGCTTTACTCCACGAACCAAACATATGATAGAGCGAGCTTTGGAGCTTTCCATAGATTTAAACGGCGAAGATTCGCTCGCCGGGACGGAGCATATGCTTCTTGCAATAATGTCGTCAAGCGAATGTCTCGCAATGCGGATTTTCCGCGCGATAGGCGTCAATATTCCGAAGCTTGCTTCCCGTCTCGAACTTGCCATAAACAGCGGTTCTTTCGACGATGACGAGGAAGAAGAGTTAAATCCGTTTGAAGAATTAGGCAAGGTTTTTTTCGGTGCAATGGACAGTCAGCAGACAAAAAAGCAGACCGAGCATAAAAACAAAAGCGAACAGGGGCTTGACGCGTCTGTTGCGCAATACGGCACCGATTTGACGCAGAAAGCGCGCGAGGGCAAGATAGACCCGGTAATCGGCAGAAAAAAAGAGATAGACAAAATTATTCAGGTTCTTTCGCGCCGTACTAAAAATAACCCCGTGCTTATAGGCGAACCGGGCGTAGGTAAAAGCGCGGTTGTCGAAGGGCTTGCGCAGGCGATAGTTAAAAACGAAGTTCCCGATTTGCTCAAAAATAAACTGGTGTTTTCTCTTGACCTTGTCGGAATGATAGCGGGCGCAAAGTATCGCGGCGACTTTGAAGAAAGACTAAAAAACGCAATTAAATCGATAAAAAGTAACGGCAACGTAATTTTGTTTATCGACGAAATTCATACGATAGTAGGCGCAGGCGCGTCTGCAGAGGGAAGTATGGATGCGGCTAATATTTTAAAGCCTATGCTTGCGCGCGGCGAGTTGCAGACGATAGGCGCAACCACTTTGGAAGAGTACAGAAAATATATCGAAAAGGATTCTGCGCTTGAACGTCGTTTTACGCCCGTTCAGGTAGAGGAGCCGACCGTTGAAGACACGATAGAAATTCTTCGCGGTTTGCGCGATAAATACGAGGCGCACCACAAGGTAGTAATAACCGACGAAGCGATAATTGCGGCGGCAACGCTGTCCGACAGATATATAACCGACCGGTACCTTCCGGACAAAGCAATTGATCTGATAGACGAAGCTGCGTCGAGAGCGCGGCTCAACAGTCTGAACAGCCCCGAAGAAGTAAAAGAACTGGAAGAAAAAATTAAAAGGCTGAACTTAGAAAAAAATAAAGCTGCAAAAGGTGAAAATTATACTCAGGCGCAGAAGCTTGTGGACGAGATAAACGATTTGCACGAGCGTATTAAAAAACTTGACTCCGAATGGAAAAGCGAAGCTCACGACAGCGCCCCTAAAATTGCAAGCAACGAAATTGCCAAAATAGTAAGCGGATGGACGGGTGTTCCGGTATTGAAGCTGACCGAGCAGGAAAGCGAAAAACTTTTGCATCTGGAAGAAAATCTCCATAAAAGGATAATAGGGCAGGACGAGGCTGTAAGTGCGGTTTCGCGTGCGATACGCCGTGCGCGCGCAGGCCTTGCCGAACCTAACAAACCGATAGGCTCGTTCATATTCGTAGGTCCGACCGGCGTTGGTAAAACCGACCTTGCAAAGGCGCTTGCAGAGTGTATGTTCGGCGATGAAAAACTTATGATAAGACTTGATATGTCCGAGTTTATGGAAAAGCACTCCGTTTCAAAGCTTATCGGCGCGCCTCCGGGATATATCGGTTACGACGATAACAACGGAGGTCAGCTTACCGAAAGGGTCAGGAGAAAGCCTTACAGCGTAGTGCTGTTTGACGAAGTCGAAAAAGCTCACCCCGACGTATTCAACGTGCTTTTACAGATTTT
>CAJTQE010000076.1 GCA_910578655.1 uncultured Christensenella sp. | reverse complement strand
TCTCGTCTGCCCCGCCGAATTCGATACGGGCGCGCATTTGGATACGGTAATACTTTCTGTTCCCGAAGGGGACGATAAACCGCTCAAATATCCGCTTATTTTTGAAAAATGCAATCTTGTCATCATAAACAAGAGTGACGCTTTAAGTTATTTCACTTTCGATATGCAGGCGTGTATGAAAAATATTTTTTCGCGTAATCCGCACGCGGCAGTGTTCCCCGTATCGGCTAAGACGGGCGAGGGAATGGAAGAACTTTCAGATTACATTTTAAAACTAATAAACTGCAAGGAGAAAACGTAATGCCTAAGCAGAACGATAAAATTATCAGCAAATATCAAGGCGAAAAAAATCCTGATAAGCGCTATATTAAATTGGGTAAAAAAATAACCGACGTCGTGCCGCATAAAATTTTCGGAGTTAAGTCGGACGACCCGGAATATTGGGGTCTTAAAGAGGTTTTAACCCCCGAAATGTGCGACGTCGCAAATAAAATGAAGCTTCGTAAATTCTACACTTTCGAAGAGCTTCTGAAAAAGAATAAAGGTTATGAGCCGGCTGCTTTCCAAAAGCTTCTCGACGAAATGTCTTATATCGGTATTCTCGAATACGATTACGGCGACAATTACGACCACTACGGAGAGCTTAAAGACAAACCGCGCAAAAAGAGGTATCGCGTACCTTTCTACGTGCCGGGTTCGGCGGAGCTTTTCAATTCGTCTGTCGACCGTATAGAAAAAAATCCCGCGGTTGCATCCTTTTTCGAGAGAATGACGTTCATTCCGCTTGCAGGAATTACACAGATGATTCCGCCCGGCGGCGACGGCATAGGTATGCACGTCATACCCGTTGAACAAGCGATAAACGCAGAAAACAAGTCGGTGGATTTAGAACATATTTCCTATTGGCTTAAAAAATACGAGGGTCATATTTCCGCAGGCATTTGCTCTTGCCGCGCTTCGCGCGCCGTGCTTGGCGACGGCTGTACGGACGACGTCGACGATTGGTGCATCCAGCTTGGCGATATGGCGGATTATACCGTGGAAACGGGTCGCGCCCATTACATAACAAAAGAACGTGCGCTGGAAATTCTGGAGCTTGCTGAAAAGAACGGTTACGTCCACCAGATTACCAACATAGACGGAGAAAACAAGATATTCGATATTTGCAACTGCAACGTTAAAATTTGTAACGCGTTAAGAACGTCTATGCTCTTCAATACGCCAAACCTTTCGCGTAGCGCCTATACAGCTAAGGTCGAAAGGAATAAGTGCGTCGCATGCGGTAAGTGCGTTGAAATTTGTCCTGCCGGCGCAGTCAAGTTGGGGCAGAAGCTCTGCAATAAGGGCGGCGATGAAGTCAAGTATCCTCATGCGCCGTTACCCGATAACAATATATGGGGACAGTATGCTTGGGACGAAGAATACCGCGATACCGCCAGACTTTCCAATACATATGAAAGCGGCAGTTCTCCTTGCAAAGCGGCGTGCCCGGCGCACGTGCCCGTTCAAGCATATTTAAAGCTTGCGCACGACGGAAAGTACAGGGAAGCCCTTGCAATGATAAAGACGGAAAATCCGTTCCCCGCGGTATGCGGAAGAGTTTGTAATAAGAGATGCGAGCTTGCCTGCACGCGCGGAGACATCGATTCGCCGGTTTCCATAGACGCAGTAAAGAAATTCGTTGCGGATTTAGAAATAAAATCCGGTAATCGTTACGTTCCGGAAAAAGTAGTGCAGTCCGTTTACGGTAAATTTGACGAAAAAATTGCTATAATCGGCGGCGGTCCTGCCGGACTTTCCGCGGCGTATTATCTAGCGCAGAAGGGTTATAAGCCTACCGTATTTGAAAAGAACCCCGTTGCGGGCGGTATGTTGACTTA
Organism: uncultured Christensenella sp.; assembly: GCA_910578655.1. Taxonomy (GTDB): domain Bacteria; phylum Bacillota; class Clostridia; order Christensenellales; family Borkfalkiaceae; genus Coproplasma. The sequence continues at coordinate 6,090 of CAJTQE010000076.1, read as the reverse complement.
CGGTATTCCTACCTATAAACTCGAAAAGGACGTAATAGCTTCCGAAATAGAGGTAATAAAAGAACTCGGCGTAGAAATCAAATGTAACGTCGAGGTCGGTAAGGATATAACAATAGCTCAGCTCAAAGAACAAGGTTATAAAGCTTTTTACATAGCAATAGGTTGTCAAGGCGGTAGGCGTCCCGGAGTTGTAAACGATACGGCAATCGGGTGCGAAATAGCCGTGGAATATCTTCGCAACAGTTTCGATAAGAAAGAGCAGTTCACCGGTAACGTGGTCGTTGTAGGCGGTGGTAACGTTGCAATCGACTGCGCCCGTAATGCGCACAGATTAGGCTCGCATAACGTGAGTATGTATTGCCTTGAAACAAAAGAAGATATGCCCGCTTCCCGTGAAGAAATAAGTGAAGCCGAAGAAGAAGCTGTTTCTATAAATAATTCTTGGGGACCCAAAGAAATCAAAATCAATGAAAACGGTGAAGTTTGCGGTATCGTGTTCAAAAAATGTCTAAGAACCATTGACCCCGAAACGAAGGCTTTCGCGCCCGTTTACGATGAAAATCAGACGGTAGAAGTAAACGCAGACAAGATAGTGTTTGCAATCGGTCAATCTGTGGAATGGGGCAATCTCTTAGAAGGAACAAAGGTTACGCTAAGAGGAGGCAGATATCCCGTTGCGGATACGTTTACCTATCAAACAGCCGACCCCGACGTGTTCGTCGGAGGCGACGTGTTTACGGGACCCCGTTTCGTTATCGACGCCATAGCTCAGGGACACGAGGCGGCAGAAAGTCTTCACCGTCGCGTTCGTCCAAATGCGCATATGACAATCGGCAGGGACAGAAGATACTATGCAATTCTCGATAAAGAGAACGTAACTTATCCTTCTTATGATAAGACGCCCAGACAAGTTGAAAAGGACGACCAAACTATCGATTGCAAAAATTCATTCCGCGATGCGCACGGAACTTTAACCGAACAGCAGGTAAAAGCGGAAACTAACAGATGCTTGTCTTGCGGAGCTTCTTATGTCGACCCGCACAAGTGTATCGGTTGCGGACTTTGCACTACAAAATGCGAGTTTGATGCAATTCACTTAGTGCGCGACCATCCCAAGTGTACAAATATGCGGGTTGCCGAAAAGAAAATAGGCGGACTTTTGAATTATTCTGTTAAACGCGCTTTCAAAATAATAGCGCACTCAAGTTCAAAAGAGGCAAGACAGCTTGCTCAAAAGCGAAAGGCTTTCAAAAAAGAGAACAAGAAAAAGGATAATTAAATGCACGAGTTGGGTATTGTGATGCACGTAATAAAGCAAGTGGAAGCTGTTGCCGAAGAAAACAAGGTTGAAAAAGTAACCGCATTGAATATGGAAGTCGGCGAAGTTTCTTCAATTGTACCCGATTTGTTCCGCGATTGTTTTGATTGGGCAAAGAAAAAAACAAAGTTTATGCGTGACACACAATTAAATCTTATCGTGTTGGAAGCTGTTTCGTACTGCAATAATTGTAAAAGGACGTATAAAACCTCTGAATATGCAAAGATTTGTCCGTATTGCGGAAATAGCGATACCTATCTCGTAACGGGTAACGAAATGAATATTAAAGATATCGAGGTAAAATAACCCCGATAGTCAAAGTTATTACCCGTTAGGTAACACAGCCGCACAGGCTAATATAAAGAACCCCCGTAAATAATTGCGGAGAATAAAAAAGGAAGGCGTTGCCTTCCTTTTTTATTTTGTCTGTTATTCTATGATGCCCGCTTCAATATCTCAGTATTCGATTTTCTCAAAGGATACAAGGTGTTTATATTTTTCATAAAGCTCTTCAAAGTCATTTTTTTCGTCGGCGAATTCCGACCAATTAACCGTCTTTTAATCGGGTATGCTTAGGTGAGCTTTAATCGTGCCTTGTATGCGCCAGACAAATTCCGAATCCGAAAACGTCTGCAATATGTAATCAAGCGAGTACATAATATGTATTTTACCGTTCTTTTTGTAGTGGCGTTCAACTTCCGAATCGACGACTTCAAGTATTTCGCACCCGTCAGTTTCAGCTATCAACTCATCCTTGTCTGCTAAATATTCTATTCCGTCTGACGTAGCCGTCAGTTGCTAAACTTCCTCAGCTTTGTTGCCGACGCATTCCAAAAGAAACTCTTTAAGCGTTTCTTCTGCCAAATCTTCTATCTGCATTATCGTCCTCCTGATCCTGAGTGATTTAATTAAGTAATTTTAGTATATCACAGGGTATTCGATAAGCCAAGGCAATAAAAAAGCCCCCTGCTAAATTAAGGGCAGGAGGCTAATATTACAGTTATTTTGAAGCTTTTTGTATTGAAGCTTTTGCTTTTTCCGCAATTGCTTCTTTCGTAAAGCCGAAATGCGCAAACAAGTCTTCGGCTTTTCCGCATTTGCCGAAAGTGTTCATTGCGATTATTTCACCGCAATCGCCTGCGTATTTATACCAGGAATAGGGGGACGCAGCCTCAACGCAAACTCTTGCCTTAACTTCTGGAGGCATAACGTGATTACGGTATTCTTCGGTTTGCTTTTCAAACTCTTCCATACAGGGCATTGAAATTATTCTTGCCTTAATTCCCTCTTCTGCAAGCAATGACTGCGCTCCGACGCAAAGTTCCACTTCAGCGCCCGTTGAAATTAAAAGAACGTCGGGCTGTTCGTCGTAGTCTGATATGGTATAACCGCCCGTCAGCGCCGTAAGTCCCGTGCTTGTGTACTGCGGAACGTTTTGCCTTGAAAGGACTATCGCCGTCGGGGTATTGTTGGTAAAAGCCGACATAAATGCCGCAGCCGTTTCCTTGCCGTCGCAGGGGCGGAACACTTTCAGGTTCGGCATTGCCCTGAGAGATATGAGATGTTCTACGGGCTGATGTGTAGGGCCGTCCTCGCCGACGCCAATCGAGTCGTGTGTGAAAACGTAAACAACGGGAATGTCCATAATCGCGCTCATACGCACCGCGCCGCGCATATAATCGGAGAAAGTGAAGAAAGTGGAGCAGGCAACCCTGAGTCCGCCGTGAAGCTGAATTCCGTTGCAAATTGCGCCCATAGCGTGTTCGCGTATGCCGAAACGGATATTGCAGCCCTCGCGACTGTCGGGTGAGAAATATCCCTTGCCCCTGAGTTCGGTTTTGGTGGAGGGAGAAAGATCGGCACTGCCGGACATAAGATTAGTCAACGTGTTTGAAAGTTTGTTTAAAACTTTTCCGCCTGAAACGCGTGTCGCTTCGGGTTTGGCGAAGTTAAATAGTTCATTCAAGTCGCCGAAATCGGGGTCGAACCCTGCCATAAACTTTTTATATTTTGCGGAAAGGTCGGGGTATTCCGCCTCGTATTTGGCGAATAGGTCAAGCCATTCCTGTTCCTTTTTAAGCTTACTTTCGGCAATTTTAAGGCAGTGTTCTTTTACTTCCTCGGGTATGGTAAATTCATCTTCCGTCCAGCCCAGATTTTCCTTTGCCTTTTCAAGCTTTTCCTCACCGAGCGGCGTTCCGTGCGCTTCCGCGCTTCCTGCCATAGGCGAACCGAATCCGATAACCGAGTTGCAGATAATAACGGAGGGGCGGGTCAAATCGCTCTTTGCGCGGCTAATCGCCGCCTTTAACAGCGAAAGATTATTCGCGTCGCTCACGCGCAGAACCTGCCAACCCTGTGCTGCAAACCTTGTTGCAGGGTCTTCCGAGAATGTGGTGTTGATATTGCCCTCGATGGTAATATTGTTTCTGTCGTATAAAAGAATCAGTTTGCCAAGCTTTTGCGTCCCTGCGAAAGAGCAAGCTTCATAACCGATACCTTCTTCAAGGCAGCCGTCGCCGCACAAAACGTAAGTGAAGTGGTCTACGACGGGGAAATCGGGTCTGTTGAACAAAGCGGCAAGATGCGCCTCCGCAACTGCAAAGCCGACAGCGTTGCCTATGCCCTGACCCAAAGGTCCCGTTGAAACTTCAACGCCGTCCGTAACGCCGTACTCGGGGTGCCCGGGCGTTTTGGAATCAAACTGCCTGAACTGCTTAATGTCGTCCATTGTCACGTTGTATCCGAATAGGTGCAAAAGCGAGTACAAGAGCATTGAACCGTGTCCCGCGGACAAAACGAACCTGTCGCGGTTTTCCCATTTCGGGTTTTTGCAGCTGAAATTCAAAAAGTCGGCAAACAGTTCGTATCCGATGGGGGCGGCACCCATACAAATGCCGGGATGTCCCGAATTTGCAAGGTTTATTGCCTCCGCAGATATTATTCTTATGGCGTCGACGCTTTTTTTAGCTAAGTCCATAAATTTCTCCTTTATTGCTGTATATATTTATTTAAATTTTCCGTGTTTAAAAACGGATAAGATTCAAGCATTTTTAAAAGTTTTTGCGCCAGCCGTTTGTTGCCTCCGACAGTGTTGCTTTCAAAGTTGATTGGCATAACGGGGTCGTGCAGGCTCATTCTTATAAGAAACCAACTCTCGCCCAAGTTAACCCTTACGCCCTCGTAATTTTCTTCGGCAAGTTTTAACTCTCCGTCGCTTTTAACGCGCGTTTCAATGTCTTTAATGACCTGTGCACCTTTAACTCTGAAATCGGTTGCATCCGAAAACGATATACGCACTTCGTCGCTTTCGACGGGTTCGGGCAGGGCGGCTATTAAGTCGGTAAACGTTTCGCCGTCTTTAAGCGAGGCAAGCGATATCAGCAGCTTTGTTATGATATATGCCCCGTCGTCAAGGAAATAGTTTTCTTGAAAAGCGGCGTGTCCCGAGGTTTCTATGGCAAGGGGGGAATAGGTTCCCTGCGCGTTGAGCTCTTTGCATTTATCGATTACGTTTTTGTATCCGCGCATATATCTTAAATGTTTTCCGCCCAAGCTTTCAATAAAACGGGTAAGCCCGTCGCTCGTCACAGAGTCGGTCACTATAACGCCTTTTCTGTCATTCAGAAGTATGGCGGAAAGCAGCGCTATTAAGCGGTTGCGGTTAATTTCATTGCCTTTTGCGTCAACTGCACCGGCGCGGTCTACGTCGGTATCGAATATTATTCCCAAATCGGCTTTGTTTTTAACCGTGGCGTTGAGCAGGCTTTTAATCGCCTGTTTGTCCTCCGGGTTGGGGATATGGTTTGGGAAGTAACCGTCGGGCTCTAAAAACTGACTGCCCGTCGTATCCGCACCAAGCGGCTGCAAAACTTTTTCCGTGAAAAATCCGCCTGCGCCGTTACCGGCGTCGACGATAATTCTTTTTCCGGCAAGCGGTTTCTCGCATTTACAGTTTGCGCGAACCTGTTCAACTAACAGACTCGAATATTCGCCCATAAACGACCGCTCGCTGTAATTTCCGTTTCCCGTCAAAAAATCTTTCCTTGCGGCTATATCGAAAATCTCATCGATGTCGTCTGAACTCAGTCCGCCGTCGGGCGTGAAAAATTTCAACCCGTTTCTGTCATAAGGCAGGTGGGAGGCTGTAATCATAATCGACGCGTCACAGCCGAAGTCGGATTTCTTTAAAAGTATAAACATAGAAGGGGTAGAAGAAAGCCCCGTATAAACGACGTCGCTTCCGCTCGACAGGATACCTTCCTTAACGTTGTTGAAAACGCGCGGCGCGGAAATTCTGCTGTCGTTGCCGACAGCAATTTTAAAAGTGAGTTTGCCGGATCTGACGCTCAACCATTTAACGAATGCGCAAGCTAAGCTGCGCACGACTTCGTCCGTAAGCGTAATTTTCTGACCGACGGCAACTCCTCTGACGTCGGTTCCGCTTTTTAAATGCCCGTAAGTTAAGTTCATATAACTATTATATAATATTTTTGCCGTTATTTCAAGTGTTTGACGGCTAAAAATATTTTCATTTGAAGCTTATTTTGCTTTGAAATTTTGTTGAAATATGTTAAACTATGCTTTGATTAAAATAAAAAGGTATAATTATGGCAAAAGAAAGTTTTGTAGAGCAAATCGCTGACATTGAAAAAGATTTTCCCCGTTGGTATACGGACGTTGTTATTAAAACCGGACTGGTCGATTACGGCCCCGTAAAGGGAACTATGGTAATCCGTCCGTATGGTTACGCTATATGGGAACACATTCAG
>CAJTQE010000075.1 GCA_910578655.1 uncultured Christensenella sp. | reverse complement strand
GATTTCCGTTACGAGGACAGCGAGCATCCTATTAAAGAATTGCGCTCTCGCAAGGTAGATAACGTAAAAGTTGCAAGAACAAAAAAATGAACGGTTGATCCGTTCATTTTTTTAAATTTCATAAATAATAGAAACAGGTCCGTCGTTAAACTGCTCTATTTTCATATCGGCACCGAATACACCCAATTTAACCGGAACACCTGTTTCACGCAACTTTTGTGCAGTAAGTCTATATAGCACCTCGGCACGTTCAGGTTTCTCGGCACCAGAAAAATTAGGTCTGTTTCCGCGTGAGCAATCGGCACAAAGCGTAAATTGCGAAACAAGCAAAATTTCACCCTGAATATCACGAACGGATAAATTCATTTTTCCTTGGGTATCTTCAAAAATACGAAGTTTTGCCAGTTTGTTGGCAATCGCTTCACATTTTTCTTCATTATCGCCGACTTTAACACCTAAATAGACAACAAGCCCTTTCTGTATTTCTGAAATTAAATTTCCGTCAACTTTAAGTACTGTATGTCCGACACGCTGAATCACAGCATACATAAATTATTTTCCGACTCTTGACATATACTCGCCGGTACGGGTATCGATACGGATAATTTCACCCTCTTCAACAAACATAGGAACCTGAATTGTCGCCCCCGTTTCCACAACTGCATTTTTTAACGCATTTGTTGCGGTATTTCCCTTTACACCGGGTTCACATTCAGTAATTTTAAGTTCAACAAAATTTTCGGGCTCAACTGAGAATGCAGTGCCTTTAAGAAACTTAATAGTAACCATATCATTCTCTTTAATATATTTGAGGGCATCCTCAACTTGTCCGAGATTAAGCGTAATCATATCGAACGAGTCAGGGTCCATAAAGTAATAGAACTCGCCATCAGTATAAGAATACGTCATTTTTTTGGTTTCAACCTGAGCCGTTTCAAGCTTTGCCGTAGGGTTGAACGTAATGTCGGAAAGCACCTGCCCCGTAACTACATTTTTTAGTGTTGCTCTTACGAACGCCGCACCTTTACCGGGCTTGACGTGCTGAAACTCGGTAACGGTATAAACGCCTTTACCATTATATTCAAACGTTGAGCCTTTTCTGATATCGCCTGCTAAAATTGATGCCATAATATATATCTCCTTGTTTAAAACAATTATAAAATTATCAGTTTTTTATCCGAATCCGTAAGGCTTACGACCTTATCGTTTTCAAGCATTACAGTGTCTTCGATTCTTATACCGTAATCACCCACAAGATAAACGCCGGGTTCGTCGGAAAACACCATTCCGTTTACAAGTTTATCATCGCTTTTAGGTGAAATTCGGGGAAATTCGTGAATATTTAAACCTATACCGTGTCCCAGAGAATGAGTAAACAATCCGTCGAGGCCGTAATTTTTTAAGCAATTTCTTGCAATGGCGTCCGCTTCACCGCCGGTCATACCGCATTTCAGCTGTTCTTTAACGAGCATATGCGCCTCTAAAACACTTGCATAAGACTTTTTAAATTCACTGTGTTTTTTATCGTCGCCAAACAAAAATGTTCGCGTGCAGTCAGAACAATATCCATCGACTTTACAACCGAAATCTATCAACACTACGTCGCCAAAACGCAATTTCCTTGCATTCGGTTCGTGGTGCGGTACACTTGAATTTTCACCAAAACAGACAATTGTATCAAAACTTGCGCCGCTAGCTCCGCCTTTACGCATAAGAAACTCCAAAAAGGCGGCAACTTCATTTTCAGTCATCCCCTCTTTAATTTGGCTTAAAAGCTGAACAAAAGCTTCGTCGGCAATTTTACACGCTTTTTTGATACTGCTGATTTCGTAATCTGCTTTCACTGCCATAGCATGCGTAAACGCCTGCGAGCTGTCGGCAATTTTAAGTCCTAAATCACTCAGCCTTTTATAACTTGTATAGCTTATTCTTTCAATGGGAACAGCTATCTCTTTATATTCATGTAGTAACTCTTCCAATGGCGTTACAAATTTTTTAACTGCTATTTCCGAACCTTTAAGCGCATTCTCCGCAGCTTCAAGGTATCTCGGGTCAGTATAAAACGTTGAGCCGTTTCTGTCTGTTAATACATAACCGAAAGACGATGCAAAGCCCGTAAGGTATTGACGTAAATCTTCGGCTTCCGTTAAGACTGCTTCCGCACCGACAAGATTAAAAATTTTTGAAGCGTTAGTATTAGCCATAGCTTTTCCTCAACTACTATTTTACCAAATTAAGGTTTAAATGTCAACGGTTCCGTATATTCGTTTCATTTCCTGCGCGTCCTCAGCTTGCGTTCCTGCCGACTCGCAAATTATGAAAGGTTCTAATTTTAATTTCTTTAAAGCAACGGCAAGCGGTTCAAATTCGGGTCCGTAAACACTATCCTCAAAAGTCAAATGCTTTATTTCTCCTTTACCGCCGTACATTATCTTTGAAAAATGCATATGAAAATGCTTTACTCTTTCGTAACCCAACTGCGAAATCATATATTCAAGTCGAATAAGATAATCGTCGACAGTTTTTAGACTTCCACCCTCACGTGCATTCAGATGCCCGAAATCTATCGCAGGAATAAAAACTTTATCAATTTTACAAAACCCTACAACTTCTTCAAGAGTGCCGATTTGGGCAATTTTCCCCATTGTTTCAGGACAAAAAAACAAATCCTCGTAATTGTTCAAATAAATATATTCAGCAAGAATTTTTAATCTGTCTTCGGTTTTTTTAACTGCTTCTTCGCGGCTTACCTTGCCTTGCGCAGCAGGGTGAAACACCACCCTTTTACCCCCGAAAAGCTTTACAAATTTTGCACTGTTTAACACGTAATTATATGATTTTTGCACAGCTTCGTCGTCGGGATTTGCAAAATTGATAAAGTATGGAGCGTGTACACTTAGTTCAACGTTCTCGTCGGCAAAGGCTTGGCCTATTTCCTGAGCCTTATCCTCCGACATTAAAATTCCACGACCAAAAGGATATTCAAAGCAATCGAGCCCCATATCTTTACAAAATTTTGCCGCTTGCACTGTATTTTTATAACCGGCATCGTAAAACGATTTACTGTTACCGGTCGGTCCGAACTTTATCACTAATTTACTCCCAAACTTTACACTTTTAATTTGGCACGCTGCAAATCGATTGCAAGCTGCTTTTTAAGCTCGTCAACCGATTCAAACTTTTGCGTATCACGCAAAAACTCAATAAATTCAACAGTAACGCCCCTGCCGTAAAGCATTCCGACAAAACCGTCAAGATAAACTTCAAGCAATGCATTATTTTCGTTGAAAGTAGGGCGTCCGCCGTAATTAGCTATGCCAATAAATACTTCTTCACCGACAATGCATTGAACTTTATAAACACCCTTCTTAACTTCGACTTTCTCAACCGGATATTTCATATTAATCGTTGGATAGCCAAGTCCTTTACCACGATTAGCGCCCTCAATAACAAAACCCATAACCGAATAAGGTCTACCCAAAAGCGCACCTGCTTTGACGAGGTTGCCATTTTCGATACAGTTTTTTATTAAAGTCGTACTTACTTTTTCACCAACGTATGTAACGTCTTTCACGGACATGTACCACACGCCGTTCTCCTCATCGTCGGCATAAGATTTTAAGGAAGACGATTTTGCTTTTGCTCCGTAGCCAAAGCGGAAATCCCTTCCGCTCATATAAGCTTTTACGTTAATCTTATTTTCAATATTTTCCAAAAACTTTTCGGCGGAAGTTGCTTTAAAGTCATCAGTATAATCTATTGCAAGAATAAATTTAACGCCATATTTATCCAAAAGTTTTTGCCTTTCTTCAAAATTGCAAACCTGTCTGCCGCCTTTACCGCCGACAAACATCATAATTCCCAAATCAAGTCCGTTTATTTTGGCTTGAAGCTTAGCGCTTTTTAATAATTCAGCGTGACCGATATGTATCGCATCAAAACAGCCAAGCACTAATAGGCTTGGAAATGCATACTCATCTTCATTGTACTTGATTATTTCTAACATAGTTTTGTCCTTACCTTTAAAATATTATCTTTTGATTCGGCAAGCCCGTAAAAAGAGCCGTCCGTACAATAAATTTTATAAGTTCCATCAGATAAACCGCATTGGACGGTCAAGCCGTTAAATAATTTTTTCGCCTCTGCGTCATTCGGGTGAAAACTTTCAAACGGTAAAACCGAATCGGTTTTTATTAAATGATTGACTATATTTTCTTTCGTAAGAAATTTCGTTTCAACCGACAAATTTATTCCGAATGTTCCGCTTTGAGTGCGAATAAGCGAACTCATAACGGCCGTAGTAGCTAACTTTGCACCCATATCCCGAGCAATTGAACGAATATATGTGCCTCCGCCGCACTCTATTTCAAACGAATAGGAATCGACACCGACTTTTCTAATTAATTTAATTGAATATATGTTAACTTTTTTAGGGGGAAGTTCAAATTCTATACCCGCACGCGCAAGCTGATAACCTCGTTTTCCGTTGACATTCTTTGCGCTGTATTTGGGCGGCAATTGCAATACTTCACCTGTTAAGCTTGGAATTATAGTTTCTATCTCTTTTTCAGAAGGTACTCGTCCGCCTGTATCTATTATAAGTCCGGTTGTATCAAGCGTATCACTGCTGCATCCGAATTTAAAAGTTGCAACATAGCATTTTCTTTTACTAAGAAAATAATCGAACAGGCGCGTAGCATTACCGACCGCCACGGGCAAGACTCCGCTTGCCATCGGGTCTAGCGTCCCCATATGTCCGCAAGGCGTATTCGTCAGCTTTTTAATTATATTGACTTCACGCGCGGAACTTACTCCCTCCGCCTTATTAACAACAATAAAACCTGTCATAAATTCTGATAAACGTTATATGTGATTTTTTCGATTACTTCTTCAAGTTCACCGTTTAACATACAACCGCTTGCCAATAAGTGTCCGCCGCCGCCGTAAGTTTCCGCAACGGCATTTACGTTAACCTTTCCCTTACTTCTGAATGAAATTTTATATTGTCTTTTTTTTACTTCAAGTAAAGAAACGGAAACTTCCACCCCGTCTATTGTAAGCGGAAAATCTACAAAACCTTCAGTAATGCTGCCGTCTAAGGGCAAATTTCCGAAATAGTCAAATTTAATTACAAGAAATGCAAGTTTGTCGTCCAGCGCAAACCGCATTTCGTTTGCTACTTTTGCAAAAAGCGTTGCCTTGAACTTGCTTTTGCGCGTAAACGCCTGATAGCTAAGTTCTGAGCAGCTAGCACCATGCTCGCAAAGTAATGCCGCCGTTTTAAAAGTTGCGCCCGTAACGTCTTTATGAGTAAAATTACCGCTGTCGGTAAGAAGACCCAACATTAAAAGATTTGCAACTTCACTATCCATTTCAAATTCAGCAGCAGTAATAATGCCGGTAACTATTTGACAAGTTGCAGGACATTCTATAACAAAATTATAATCTGCAAATCTCTTGTTTGAAATATGATGGTCAATATTGATTTTTCTGCCCTTAAAAGCCGTAAACGCACCTGAAAGCAAGCCGAGTCTGTTAACATCAGAACTGTCCACACTGATATAAGTGTCGAAATCAATATCTTTGGGAACGCCGTGCTTAATATCTGACATACTTTTTAAAAACAGATATTTTTCAGGCGCTGCGTCCTCACAACACAAAACTGCAAATTTACCTGCTTTGTTTAAAACTTTTGTCAGTGCCAAACCCGAACCAAGCGCATCTCCGTCTGGACGGGCGTGACAAAATACAGCTATAGTTTGCGCCAATTTAAGTTGTTCGCAAATTTCAGTTATATTGCTATTCATCTTTGTTTGCATCTATCGTTTCAAGTATTCTATCTATTTTGGCTCCGTGCTCCATACTCTCGTCAAAAATAAATCTCAACTCGGGAACGGTACGCAAGTGCATTACATGCGAAAGTTCGTGTCTGATAAAGCCTGCGTTTTGTTTAATAATTTCAAAACTATTCTGTTTCTTTTCTTCATTAACGTCAAAAATGCTGACATAAATTTTCGCGCTTTTTAAATCGGGGGCAACATCACATTCAGTAACGCTGATTATTGCACTTAATGCAGGATATTTGTTTCTAAGTTTTTGCGATATAACAGTAGAAATTTCTTTTTGAAATTCTCCTGACAAACGCTTCCCTCTGTTATTTTTCATTAAAGCTCCTTAACCTGCCTTAACCTGTTCGATTATATAACACTCGATAATATCGCCTATCTTAATATCTTTAAAACCTTCGATTGCACATCCGCATTCAAACCCGAATGCGACTTCTTTTACGTCATCTTTAAAGCGCTTAAGCTGTTGAACGTTGCCCTCTACGACGAGTACATTGTCCCTGTATATACGTAGCTTACCGCCCCTTACAATTTTGCCGTCAAGCACGTAGCAACCTGCGATATTGCCAACACCCGTGATTTTGAATGTTTGGCGAACTTCGCATTTACCCAAATAAACTTCGTGATACTTAGGCGAAAGCATACCCTTAAGCGCGGCTTCCATATCTTCAAGCAAATCATAAATTATACGATAAGTCCTAACATCGACTTTGCTCCTTTCCGCGAGAGTCTTTGCCTTTGTATCAGGGCGCACGTTAAAGCCCAGAATTATCGCATTTGAAGAATCTGCCAACATAACGTCTGTTTCTGTTATTGCGCCTGCACCGCTATGAATAACTTTAACTTGCACTTCCTCATTTGAAAGTTTAACCACAGACTGTTTTACAGCTTCAACAGAACCTTGAACGTCACCCTTAATTATTAGGTTCAACGTTTTAAGATTACCTTCGGCTATCATTCCGAACATTTCTTCGAGAGAAACTTTTGCAGCCGACTTAACCATTGCGTCGCTTCTCTTTCTCATTCTTTCGCCCATAACCTCTTTCATAAGTACTTGAGATACGGCAAAAATTGAATCACCCGAATTGGGAACATCTTCAAGACCAAGTACATTGACAGCCATCGAAGGTCCCGCTTCTTTAACGGTTCTTCCGCAGTCGTCAATCATCGCACGTACTCTGCCCATTACAGTACCGGAAATTATATTGTCGCCAGTATGAAGAGTTCCGTTTTGTACAAGAACGGTTGCAACAGGGCCCTTGCCTTTGTCAAGACGCGCTTCGATAATTACACCTCTTGCTTCGCGTGTGGGGTTTGCAAGCAGTTCTTTCATTTCCGCAAGTAAAAGCAAGCTTTCTAAAAGCGAATCAATACCCTCGCCGGTTTTACAAGAAATCGGGCAGATTAACGTATCTCCACCCCATTCTTCGGGGACAAGTCCGTAATTAGTCAAATCCTGTTTAACTTTATCAAAATTAGCGGTCGGCTTATCAATTTTGTTTACCGCAACAATAATACCGACGCCAGCGGCTTTTGCATGATTTATCGCTTCAACCGTCTGTGGCATTACACCATCGTCGGCAGCGACTACGAGAATCACAAAGTCAGTAACCTGCGCTCCGCGCGCACGCATTGCTGTAAACGCTTCGTGACCGGGCGTATCGATAAAAGTTATGCCCTTACCGTTAACGTCTACCGTATAAGCGCCTATATGCTGAGTAATACCGCCTGCTTCACCGGCAACAGCATTGCTATTTCTTATATAGTCCAAAAGCGAAGTCTTGCCGTGATCAACGTGTCCCATAACGGTTACAATGGGCGCACGGGGAACTAAGCTTTCAATCTCTTCGACTGTATCGGCTTGCTTTTCAATAAGCACTTCCTCGGCAGTCTTTTCCGGTTTATATTCAAGTTCAATTCCAAGTCCTGCCGCCAAAAGCGCCGCCGTATCGTAATCAATTGATTCGTTGACGGTTTTCATAACGCCTTCTTTAAACAACCTTTTAGTTATTTCAACAGCGGAAATGCCAAGCTTTTCTGATAAAGTTTTAATTGCAATATCGTTCGTTGTTACCACCGCACGCTCAATTTTAATAGTCTGCGAATTGAGCTGTTTTTTATCTTTCTTTGTACGCAGTTTTCTGTAACCACTCTTATTTTCATCAAAGTCATCAATACTTGCCCCCTGCTGTTTTTGCAAAGCGCGCTTTGAAACTGCGTGTTTTTCTTTTTCGACATACGTTTTTTCGTATGTCTGTTTCTTTTTATCCGGACCAAAGTTTTTGGCTTTATTTATCTGCGGCGATGCAGCAGTCGGGGCAGAGATCGGCATACCGAATTTCTGCTGACCCAAAGGTTTGGGTCTCTGATTATTTGCAGTCAAAGGTTTTGAAGGTCCGCGTTGAGTGCGCGTATCGCGGTTAACGAAAGTTTTATTTTCGGTTTTCGCAACGGGTCTTTCAATTGGTTGAACTTTCGGCTT
>CAJTQE010000074.1:4423-9153 GCA_910578655.1 uncultured Christensenella sp. | reverse complement strand
AGTTAAGTAAATCGCCATCATTAGTTGTAAAATTGTAAGTAAATTTGCTGTTTACATTAGTTTGAGTTGCCTTGCATTTGTACTCAATATTAATGTTACTTGTGACGTTTTCAAAGTTGAAATCAACTTTTTCTATTGAATCAGTAAAACTTTTATTAATGATCCATCGTTTTATGAAGTATCATTTATGATAATAGAAGTTATTACTCTTTAACTTATTGACATGCAATAATACTTAACTTGCTTTTATAATTTAAAATCAATTAAATAAATTTTTTTTAATAATGTGGGACACACGCGCCTTATCAATCGTTTAGATTGTGAAATGACAGGAGATTGATTATGTATAAAGTTTTAAGAATTTTGTTTTGTGTAATCGCCGCCGCTCTGGCAGCAGCCGCAGTGTTCGTATTTATCTATGCAGGTACGCTTTGGGGAATTGCGGTTGTCATACTCGCATTTGTTTCGGGCGCGCTTATGGTTACGTTTAAGCAGTTGCAGGAAAAGCAAGAGCGGAAAGAAAATCCGCCTCCCCCTCAGGGCGATTTTATTTTCGGCAAAGCCGAAGACAACGGAAATGACAATGAAAAAGAATAGGTATTTAATTGCGCACTTAGCGTTACTGATTGTATACGCCGCGTTTATGACGGGTTTAGGCGCCTACTATGTGCGACATTCGAGCCTGACGGAAATTTTCGGCGAGGCAGCGGAAAACGCGCTTATTTCCCTGCTGTTTCTGTCCTTGCCGTACATATTCATAAAGGCGCTTGTCTACATAATGCTGATTGCCGGCGCAATGCTTTTACTCAGCGGAATCGCAACGGCTTTAATGCTTGTCTTTAAAAAGAACCTTTATAAAATAAACGCCATACTCAAAGCAAACGCATTTTCCGGAATCAGCCTGGTTTGCGCAATCGGAATGATTTTGTTCTTTATATTAGTGCTCTTTATCTATGACGCACTGGGTTACTCCGATTTGTTGATATATCTGTCTGTATTGACCGTACTCGGTACTGTATGGCAAATCTTCAATTTTAAAGCAATGAAAGAATGGAGAATTTTTTACGGCGAATACATAAGCACAATTCCCGTAGGGAATAAAAACGAATAGCAAGAAAGCACTCCCGAACAAATTGTTCGGGAGTTCTTTCTGCGAGTAATTAAGTAAGCTAAATTGAAATTTAGCGGCGTGTCGCCGCAGCCGTGTATCTTTATTGCCAAACCGCTTAGATGACTTCACTGCACGTCAAATTGAAATTTATAATACATTTATTTAGTCGGAATTTTGCGAGTCGCGAATAAGTTTTACTTTACCGTAAAGCACATCTGCGGCGCCGTACTTAACCATACATTTAAAGCTTATAGTAAGGCTGTCTTCCGTATGTTCTAATATTACAAATTCGCCATAGTCGATATCGTCGCTTTCCGCCGTATCCAAGTCGCAACAATAGCCATTGTTTGATGCAAAAAATATTCCGTTAGCGGTTAAGTCCTCTTCGGGTAAAATCAAACCCGAATCATTTTCTTCGGCGAAAGGAACATCGTCGAAATAGCCGATATTCAACTTAAAAAGATTGCTTTCGTAATCAAGTACGTCGTCGTAATTTTCGGGTGTGGATATCATTTTTGTGCCGTATATTTGTAAAGCTAAATGATTGCCTTTAATGCCTTTGAAATCTTTTTGCGTGGCAAATTTGCCTTCAACCGAGAATTTAATACCTTCCCGCGTAAAATTAACAAAACCAAGCTCGCCGCTCTTCTTGTAGTCCAAAGCCGCATAAGCACCGTTAAGAAATCCGATTAGGGTGTTATTTGCGGCTGTAATATGATCTCTCGCATCTTTTAAATACACTGCGGTTCTTTTGATTTGTTTTTCTGTTTTGCGCATAAGAACGGCGAACGTAACGGTAGCTGTTAAAAGTAAACCGCATAACGCTATAAAACATAACGAATACGGAAATTTCAATCCTACGCCGAGTAGCGGTAACGGTGTTAGTATCGCAAAAAGAACCGTAAGATTTTTGAATAGTTTTATACGCTTTTCCAATAAACGTAAATCGATATTGTCTTTCATGCTTGTCTCCGCTAAATTACTGCTTATTGCTCTGTTATTATACAACAATCAAATTAGAATGTAAAGTAAAAGCGCACTTGCCTTGCTTGCAAGGTATAGTGCGCTATACTTATATTCTGTTCCCGTGGCAAAATTCCCTATGGGAACTACGGTTATTCGCCGCTCGTATTTTATTTTAAATCATTCGCTGGGTCTGGATATAGTAGCTCCAACGGGTTGAGCTTATCTGCTCTATTTTGGCGTAATCGGACGCCGTGTGCAGTATCCAGTTATCGCCGAGATACAGCGCAACGTGCCCTATCCTTTCGACGCCGACCTTGTCCTTACGGGAAGAGTTGGTAAAGAACATCAAATCTCCGCGCCGTATTTGAGACTTTTTCACCGTAGTGCCCTGATAGACCTGAGTACGGGTGTTGACCTGCAAGAGCGTGTCCGCGCCCTTGTGGAACATATACTGCATAAGCGACGAGCAGTCGAACGCGTTCGTTGTGAAGCCCGACAAAAATCTGCCCGAGCCGTCGTGCAGGCGAACCGCGCCGTAGACGTAGGGTGTGCCGAGGTAGTTGGCGCCCTCGGCGATTACCGCCTCTATTTTTTCGTTATCGCTCTTATTCATTTCGGTTACGACGCAATACTTTTTGGATATGTAAACCGTTTTGTTTCTGTAACGCGTCTTGTACCAACCGTCCTCCTCGCCGAGATAAGTATACATCGTAGACTTTTCAGCCGTTGCCACTGCGGAATAGCCCGTGCCCGCGCCCGTACGGATATTTACCCCGTCCGAAGTCACTTTAATATAGGACGCCGTTTGTTTCTGAGGTAAGCTGACCTCGGGTTTATTCTCCTCAGGCGGTATTTCGGGCAGCTCCTCCGATATGTCAAAATCGTTTTCGATATTATCCGCATCCGACGGAGCGGAACAGCCTGCCATAGTTACGGCAACCGCAAACGCCGCGACAGCCGCAGCAAAATATTTACCTTTCATAAATTTTCTCCTTTCGTTTTTTCGTTATGTTATTATACCAAAAGAAGAATCTCTATGCAATGCAAAATATTTTCCAAAAAAGGCAAGCGCACCCTGTGCAGGGTGCGCTTAAATCTTTATTCGATACCTTCGTTGAGTTTGTTCAAAAGAGCCTGCAAATCGTTGCCGTGAACGAAAACGGCTTGCTCTATAGTTTCGCCGTGAGCCATCGCACAGCCCAGGCAATGCATTCCGACAGCCTGTAAAATCTCTGCGCTGTCGGGATTAATTTTTAAACAGTCTGCTATTAAAGTATCCTTAGTTATTTTTGCCATAATAAACTCCTTTATTTTTTACTTGCGGTCTTTTTAGACGCCGGCTTTGATTTTTTATCTTTATCTTTCTTAGGCTCTTCCGCCGTATGCAACACCAACTGAGGGAAAGGTATTCCGATGCCGTTTTCATCGAACATCTGCTTTAACGCGCCGTTCAGTCTGCGCTGTACGGCGAATATATCGCCCTCCAAACAGGTTGTGCTGAAATGCAACGTTACGCCCGAAGCGCCGAGCGACGCCACGCCGTTGTAAACAACCTCGCTAAGCGCACCCTCTACCTGCAATAAGGGAAGCTTTTCGGCGATTATGCCTTCGACTCTCTGAAGGGAATCGCTGTACTCGATATCGATAAGCGAAACCGCCGTAGAGGGGTTGTCCGTCAGGTTAAGCACGCCCCTTATATCGCTGTTGTTGATTATCTTAATATTCCCCAAAGCTTCAAGCTTGGTGGTTCTGATACCTATTTCCACCACCGTGCCGCGGAAGTCGCCTATCGTGACTATATCGCCGACGTTAAATTCGTTTTCAAATACTATGAAAAGCCCTGCAACCACGTCGCCTATAAGACTTTGCATACCGAGACCTATGACTAACGTCAACACGCCTGCGCTTGCCACCAGCGCGGTTGCGTTAACTCCGCAAATGGAGAGAAAGCCCAAAAATATAATTATTATCGCCAAAGCCCTCAGCATATTGTTGATTAGCTTTATTAAGGTCACTCCGCGCCTGCTCCTTTGGAACGTGCGGGAAAGTATGGCAACGAGTATCGTCAGTATCAACACCGTGATTGTAACCAAACGAATAAAGTTGATTATCGGCGGAACTAATTTGAGCATATAATTAATTATTTCGTACTTGGAAGTGCCGTTTTCGAATATATTGCCCTCGCCGAAGAAGAAGCCCTGAAACACGAACGAACAAACGGTTCCGGCTATTAATATGAGAAGTAAAATAATTTTAACGGGACCTATGCCGTTTACCTTATCTTTAATTTTGTTTGTATTTTTGCCCACAGTTAAACTCCTTTAATTATATTTTTATTTGCTGCCGTCCGTCCGGAAAATCGGAACGGTGTTTCAAAGCGCAGACCGCCAAAATATTTGACATACCGGCTATCTTCAACGGCTTGCCCTTGAAGACTCGCGTTTCAATGGGTATATTTTCCGTGTTCACCTCTATCACCGTTCTGTTATCGTTGACGAATGCAACGGAATACGGAATGGTAACGTAGTCGGCAAACAGAATTTCGCCTTTGCCTTTAATGTCCGCAATCATTACGCCCTTGCAGGCTCTGCCGATAGGCTCTA
Source organism: uncultured Christensenella sp. (assembly GCA_910578655.1). Taxonomy (GTDB): domain Bacteria; phylum Bacillota; class Clostridia; order Christensenellales; family Borkfalkiaceae; genus Coproplasma. Next base: position 4,473 of record CAJTQE010000074.1, on the reverse strand, counting down.
TCGTGGACGCAACTACGCGCTTGACGCCGTTGAGAGTGGTTACGACAATT
>CAJTQE010000074.1:0-4393 GCA_910578655.1 uncultured Christensenella sp. | reverse complement strand
GTGTGCTGTGCCGCGAACACCACTTCATCGTCACTGCCGAGCGATATACCCTTTACACCGCCAGCAACTCTGCCCTGAACGGGAACTTCGTCCTTGACCGCGTTGAGGCAAAGCCCCTTGCGCGTGACGAACAGCATCGTGGAATACTCGTCACTGTCGTATCTTTCGACGGTGAGAAGCTCGTCGTCATCTTTCAGCTTTATCGCCTGCATTACCACTTTGCCCTGCAAGTATTCCGACCAGTCGGTGCGCTTTACTGCGCCCTGCTTGGTAAAGAACAGCAGCTCGCCCTCGGGAGTCTTGCCCTCGGGTACGGCGAAAAATCTGACGGGATATTCACCCTTTTCAAAGGCCTGTCCCGACGACTTGAATTCGGAAATATCGACGTATTTGACGCTCATTCTTACAAGATTGCCAAAGTTGGTGAATGCGTATACGGTATCTTCCGACGAACAGTAAAGAACCTGTTTGTGCAGATAGTTGGACGGGTTTGCCGATACGGGAACTTTACGTTTGGCAACAAACTCGAACTCGCCCTTTTCAACGAATTTGATATTGTTGTTTGCAGTAACGCACACAGCCAAATCGGAAACCGTTCCGCGTGTGTCGGCGCGCTTGACGGCAATTTTGCTTTCGTCCTCGACGATGCGCGTCTTTCTTTCGCTCTTGTATTTGCGCTTGATTTCACGCATTTCGTACTTGACGAGCTCCCACTGTTTGCGGACGTCGCCGATAATTTCCTGCAAATGCGCAATCAGCTTTCTTAGCTCTTCAAGCTCATTTTCAAGCTTTTTGATTTCAAGTTTGGCAAGACGGGCAAGCCTTAAATCGAGTATCGCCTGCGCCTGCCTTTCCGTAAGCGCGAACCTTTCCATTAGTTTGCGCCTTGCATCGGGAGTTGATTCGGCTGTCTTGATTATTTTTACAACTTCGTCAATGTTGTGCACGCCGATTATAAGACCTTCCAGAATGTGACATCTTGCCTGCGCCTCTTTAAGTTCGAACCGCGTTCGGCGCAGCACGACCTGACGCTGATACTGAACGTAATGCCTTATAATTTCCAAAAGCCCCATTTGCTTAGGTTTTCCGCCGGCAATGGCAACCATATTGATACCGAACGTGCACTCTAAATCGGTATACTTGAAAAGCAGTTTTAAAATTGCGTCTACGTCGCCGTCCTTTTTGACGGTTATCACCGCGCGCATACCCGTACGGTCGGACTCGTCGACAATCTCGGCTATGCCTGCCAGCTGTTCCTTGCGCTCCTCTTTCAAAAGCATAATCTTTCTTAAAAGCTCTGCCTTATTCGTCTGATAGGGAAGTTCGGTAATAACTATATGACGCTTGCCGTAATCGCCCTGTTCCACCGTGTAACGCGCACGGAGAGTTATTTTGCCCCTGCCCGTTTCATAGGCTTGCTTTAATTCCTTTGCGATTATGAAACCGCCCGTAGAAAAATCGGGACCGGGAATTATGCTCATCATATTCGCAAGCGAAATTTTGGGATTGTCTATATATGCGCAGCAACCGTCGATAACTTCGGCGAGGTTGTGCGTCGGGATATTTGTCGCAAGACCGACGGCAATACCGTTTGCGCCGTTTACAAGCAGGTTGGGGAACCTGCCGGGAAGAATGTCCGGCTCTAACAGCGAGTCGTCGAAGTTGAATGAAAACGGGACGGTTTCCTTGTCCAAATCCTTTAAAAGCTCGAGCGCGAGCGGCTCTAAGCGCGCCTCCGTATAACGCATTGCCGCGGCAGGGTCGCCGTCGACGGAGCCGAAGTTACCGTGTCCGTTGATAAGCGTCATACGCATATTGAAGTCCTGCGCCATTCTGACCATTGCGTCATAAACCGAACTGTCGCCGTGAGGGTGATATTTACCCATACAGTCGCCGACGATGCGCGCGGACTTTTTATGCGGCTTATCGGGCGTCAGCCCCATTTCGAGCATAGTATATAAAATTCTGCGCTGAACGGGTTTCAACCCGTCCTCTACTCTCGGCAATGCTCTGTCCAGAATTACATATTCGGCATACGGCAGCATTGACTGCGGCATTACTTCTTCAAGAGGTGTTACTAACGTTTTGCCTGTTACAATTGACGTCTGAATATTTCCGTTATCGCTTTTCTTTGCCATAATCAATACTCTCCCGACGCGTTGTGTTCAGGCTTGAAGTTGACGCGGTCGATAAACCCGTCAACCTTGTTGAAATTTGCGTTGTTGTTTAAAAATTCTTTTCTGCCCTCCACCTTGTCGCCCATCAGCATCTCGATAACGTCTGCGGCTTCGGTGGCGTCCGCGATAGTCACTTGCGTAAGATTTCGGGTTGCAGGGTTCATTGTCGTATCCCAAAGCTGTTCGGCAGACATTTCACCCAGTCCCTTATAACGCTGCAACTGATAACCTTTGCCTACCTTTTTAATCTTCTCGTCAAGTTCCTTATCGTCGTACGCATACTCCACTTTGTCTTTTTTGTAGACTTTGTAAAGGGGAGGCATACCGATGTATACGCAGCCTGCGTTTACAAGGTCGCGCATATATTTGAAAAAGAAAGTCAAAAGTATGCAGCGGATATGCATACCGTCCTGGTCTGCATCGGAAAGAATAATTACTTTTTTGTATTTTGATTTTTCGACGTCGAACGAGCGGTTGAAACCGGCGCCTATCGCCGAAACAAGCGTCTTGATTTCTTCGTTTTGAAGCGCCTGCAATGCAGACTTTTTCTGAACGTTCAAGGGCTTGCCCCTCAAAGGAAGAATGGACTGATACTGCCTGACCCTCGCCTGTTTTGCCGTGCCGCCTGCGCTGTCGCCCTCGACGATAAACAGCTCGTTCAAATCGGCGTTCTTGCCCGAACAGGGCGCAAGCTTGCCGATTAAAGTCAGCCCGTCGCTGTCGTTGGCGGCCTTTGCAACGTCGCGCTCGGCACGGTGCTTGATTCTGTCGTCGGCGGCAAACTTGGCTTTTTTAGCCATCTGTTCGAAAATCGGTCGGTTAGCCTTGTCGGTGAGCATAAGGCTTAAACCGTCTATTACGGCGCGCTCGACGGGGACTTTAACTTCGGGGTTGCCGAGTTTGGTTTTAGTCTGACCCTCGAACTCTACGCCCGTCATTTTGACGGTTAAAACCGCAGTCAGACCCTCTTTAATGTCGTCTGCAATGAACGGGGCCTCTCTCGATTTTAAAATACCATTGCTCTTGGCAAAGTCGTTGATTACCTTTAAAAGTCCGTTGTGAAAACCCGTTTCGTGATAACCGCCCTCGACGGTTGAAATATTGTTTACGAACGAGAAAAGACTTTCGGAATCGTCCTTGGTATGGCACAGCGCGAAGTCTATCTTAATCTTTGCAGGGGGTGCGCCTTTAAGCGTTATGTCCTGCACGGACGTACAGAACAGGGGCTGAGGATAAAGCGCCACTCTGTCGCCGTTTAAATATTTTACAAAGTCGATAAGTCCGCCGTCGTACTTGAACGACACTCTTTCGCGCGGAGGAAGTTTTTCACGGACGACTTTGACAGACCCGTCCATATCCTCTTCTTCGGTTTCCCTGTAAAGCTCCCTTTCGTCTATTAAATTTATTTTTAGTCCCCTGTTCAAAAACGCAAGTTCTTTAAGGCGTTTCGCTATCGTATCGTAGTTCCACTCTATCGTTTCGAAAACTTCGTCGTCGGGCAAAAAGCGCACGTAAGTTCCGCTCTTGTGCGTAACTTCGCCCGTGTTGTTCAACGGAGCTTCGGGGATGCCGCAAAGCCATTTGCCGCGCTCAGCGTCGTAAGTGCTTGTAAAGCGCATTTTATAGACCGTACCGCGATATACTTCGACTTCAAGCCACTTTGAAAGCGCGTTAGTTACCGACGCGCCCACGCCGTGTAGTCCGCCCGAAAAGGCGTAATTTTCATTATCGAATTTACCGCCTGCGTGCAGCTTTGTAAATATAACCTCTACGCCGCTCATTTTCGCCTTGGTGTTGACGTCGGTGGGCATACCTCTGCCGTTGTCCTCGACCGAAGCCGAGCCGTCCTTGTGAAGCATAACGGTAATTTCGTCGCCGTAACCGTTTGCCGCCTCGTCAACGGAGTTGTCCACTATTTCCCAGAGAACGTGATGCAGTCCGCGAACGCCCGTCGAACCGATATACATACCGGGACGCATACGCACCGCTTCAAGCCCTTCCAATATTTTTAAGTCGTCTGCTCTGTAACCTTTATCTGACATAATTCAATCCAAATCGTAAATTTAAACCAACGAATTTTCTGATTCGCCTCTTGTTATTTTAACACATTATTATATATTTGTAAAGGAAATTTTTTCAATTTTTCAACGCTTCGGAATTTGTAATAAAAATCCACGGGTAAAACCCGTGGTTTTTCAATTTGGGGTAAAACCCCT
>CAJTQE010000073.1 GCA_910578655.1 uncultured Christensenella sp. | reverse complement strand
TGTCGATAGCAACAATCTTGCCCCTTCTGCCGTAATTGTAAAGCTTTAAATTGGAAAACCCCGCGTGATAGATCGCGTCAATTCCCTTAATGCTTACGGGGTCGATATTGTTTGAGTACTGGTTAGCGGTATTGTACGTCCAGTACACGTCCTTACCCGTCATACGCGCAAGCTCGGTAAATACGGGCATTGTGTTGTAATCTTTTACCGTTTCTTCCTTTACGGTAAGCACAGTGAAGTCGTGTTCCCCGTCGTCGCTGTCGGAAACCGTGCCCGCAACGGTATAACCTATTACGGCGGCAAACCAGAGCACAACGACAACAACGGCTATTATTATCTTTTTCATTGCGTACCTCCGAACTCCTTATTTGAACGAACCGACGAGCACACCCTGACCGAAATGCTTTTCAATCATAGGATATACCACGAGTATCGGAACCGTTGCGACGATTATAGAGGTAAACTTGATTTGCGTTGCCATACGCATCTGTTCGAGTACCACGTCGCCTTCACCGCTGGTAGCTTCCAGCAATTCTTTGAGAACTGCCTGCAAGGGATAGAAATTACGGTTGATATCGAAAATGAAAGCATCGATGTAGTTGTTCCAGTGTCCTACCGCGTAAAACAGCACCATTACGCTTATTATGGATTTTGATACGGGAAGCACCAAATCGAAAAATGTTCTTATTTCGCCGGCGCCGTCAATCTGCCCGGCTTCCAGCACTTCCTTCGGCACGTTTGTCTGGAAAAACGACTTACACATAAACACATTGTAAACGCTTACGCCTCCGCCTATTATGAGAATAAGCGGATTCTGGTAAAGCCCCAGCGCCTGACAAAGCACCACGTAAGGCACAAGTCCGCCCCCGAAAAACATAGTGATTATGAGAAGCGTCATTATTATTTTGCGGAAAGGCAGATATTCTCTCGATAGCGCCCAACCCGCAGGTATGGTAAGCACAATATTGAACACCGTGCCCGTAACCGTATACACAAGCGTGTTGAAATATCCTTGCCATACGTCGTTTCGGGTAAACAAGTTTGCGTAGCCCGAAAAAGTCATCTTTACGGGATATAGCCAAACTCCGCCCGTAAGCACCGCGTCGGGGTCTGATACCGATGCTATAACTATGTAATACAGCGGATAGATTATTACGACCGCAATAAGAAAAAGTATTATAGCGCAGATTGCGTAATAAACGTAATCCGTCCTGCTCTCTTTGATTTTGTTTTTCTTTTTTAACGCTTTTAATTCCTGTTTATCCATACCGTTACCACATACTCTGATTAGCCAGTTTTTTGGAAGTGAAATTTGCTATTACGAGAAGCGCGACGTTTATCACCGAATTGAACAGACCTGCCGCCGTGCCCACTCCGTAGCCGGCGTCGCCTTTAAGTCCGAAATTGTAGACGTACGACGAAAGTATTTCACTTGTAGGCAGATTGCCCGTCGTCTGCATAAGCAGAACTTTTTCGTATCCGCAACTCATAAGATTGCCTATCGACAAAATCATAAGCATTATAACCGTCGGCGCGATAGCCGGCAGGTCGACGCTGAAAATGCGCCTGAACCTGGACGCTCCGTCCACCTTCGCCGCCTCGTGAAGCGCCGGGTCGACGCCCGACAGCGCGGCGAGATAGATTATCGCCGACCAGCCGAAATCCTGCCAGTTGCCGGAGAATATGAAAAGCGGTCGAAACGCTTCGGGTTTAATGAAAAAGTCAGAGCCGCCTGCAAACAGTCCGTCGGCGCCGAAGAACAGTTTGAGCATACCGACCATTACGACCAGCGAAATGAAGTGAGGCGCGTAATATAGTATCTGCAAACCCTTTTTAACCTTCTTGGAACGAAGCGAATTGAGAAGAAGCGCAACTATTATCGGCAAAGGAAAACCGACTATAAACCCTAAAAAGCACAGTAAAAACGTGTTTACGAAATAATCGCCGAAGTTAGGATTTGAAAAGAACGCCGCAAAATTGTCAAAGCCTACCCATACGGTACCTGCGCCCAGTATCGGGTCGCCGACGCCGTAGTCCTGAAACGCAACGAGTATGCCGTACATTGGCACGTAGCAGAACAGCAGAACGTATAACAGTGCCGGAATAATGAATACGAGTATCCAGCCCCTGCGTTTGAAATTGTTCTTCCACTTCTCCCATTTGTCGGGAGCCTTTTTATTTACGACTCCGCCGTCCCCGGTTGAGCCTTCCGACATCGCTTCGTAAGCCTGTTCGATAAGAAGGTCGTTTTCAACCGCTTCCGCCGAAGCATCGTTCAACGTTTTCATTTCTTGCGCCGTCCTCCCGAATTTTTGTATTTTAAAATTACCGTAACTACCGCGAAGCCTACGCCCGCCGTAACAAATAACGCTAAATCTATATAAAAGAAAGTGTAGCTAATCTCATCGATATCTTCGTCGCGGAAGTCGTTTCCCCCCGTAACCGAAAATTCCGTCTGCAATCTGCCGTTTGCCGTATAAACTTTTACTGTATGCCGACCCGTTATCAGGTCTTTAAGACTGCTTCCGTCTACCGTGACAAGCCCACCTTCAAACGTAAATTCGCATTGCTCTCCGTCTATTTCCACGCGGAAAACCTCCGCTGTGCCGCTTACGCCGAGGGTGAGCGACTCATCGCGCGAGTATTCGTTTTTAAGAACATACAACGAGGAAGGCGCAAAGTCCGCCTTTACGGTTATATCGAATTCCGTAAACTGCGTATATATTCTGAATACGTAAACTTTGCCGTTTTCAAGCGTCGACAGATATTCTCTGTTTACCGACACCCTGCCGTCTTTAACCGTATACTCGCCGTCGTCTAACCTGTAACTTCCGTCGGTTACGTTTACGACCTTCAATACTTTATATCCGCTTAAATCGATGCCGTTTTCCTCCGCGCCCAAATCTTTGAACGCGACGTTGTTTATCGCGGTTTTGGCGTTATAGACGTTTAAGCCTATCTTTCCGCCCGAATAGTCCGTTAAATACTGCGTCAATACCGCCGTCTTTTCGTTGCCCACGAAAATTTTAGCCGTTTTTCCGTTCACGACAAGGGTAAGTTTAACCTTCCGCCCCCCCCCGTCGAAATCATAGTCCGCAGTCTTTAAATCGCCTATTCCCGACCGCCAGAGTTTAATTTTTCCGTATCTGACGTCGGCGGTAGCAACCCAGTAATCGGACAGATTACCGCTGACCCCGAACACCAGTCCGCCGGCTTGCGAGCCGTTATCTGTATGCGTGAATTCCGCCGTATATATAAAGTTTTCGCCCTGCGTACCGCTGAAAAGAAACGCGTCGGACTCTCCCGTATCAAACCGAAGCCCGTCGTCTGCCGTAAACGAGAATCCTCCCAACCGCAAGTCGTAGCAAACGTTGCTGTCGAATCCGTTGTTGTATATAAACACTTCTACGCTGCGCCTGACTCCGCCGTAACGCACTTCTATTCGGGCAAAGCCCTTTTTGACTGCCTTTATGAAAGCCGTGCCGTTGACGTACTCGACCTTAACGCATTCGCTTCCTGCCGTCACTGCAAATTCGACCTGACCGTAGTCGAAGTTTTCGGAATATGAAGAAGCAACTACAGCATACGTCGAGCCGACCACCGCGTCGATTTTATCCGTCGAGACGATTAATTCGTCCTCGCTGTGACCGCCGCCGAGCACGCCGTTTAACGCCCAGACCTTTGCTTTTACGTCCACATCGCCGTTTGAAGTAAGCTGAAATCCGTCGGATACCGCCGAGGGGAACACTGCCGAGAAAAAGCTGGCCCTGCCTCCGTCGGCGAATACGCTTACGAACGCTCTGTCCAGTAGAACTTTAACGGACAGCCTGCCGTCTTTAAGCGGTACTTGCTTGCTGTACGGTATTGCAAACAGCGCGGTGTTTTGGGCAATGAGCGAGCTTTTGCTTCTGTCGAGAGTGAGCGTTTCGCCGGTCACGTCGTACCTCAAAGATATTTTCTCCGCAGGAGAAACGCGCAGACAAAGTTCGGCGCAGGTCGCAGTGCTGTTCGTAAAGTCAAGCTGTAATTCTACTTCGGCGATATCAGCGCGCACGCCGGCAAGCGCGTTGCTGTCCGCCGTAAGCCTGCCGTCGAATTCTTTTAAAACTTCTTTACGCAACCCTTCGTAGCCGTTTACGGGCGTTCTCGTCAGCACGTAGCCGTCACCGTCCTCTACGAGATTGAGTTCGCAGACTACGGTCATACCGCCGTTATAGTTCTTCCTGAACTTTTCGTATTCGCTTACCGACTTCCAGCTCGCCGCCCAGCTGACCCCGTACACCTTGCCGTCGGGCGCGTTGTTGAACGACTGAAACGCGTAACTGTCTATGCCTTCGCTAAGTCTTTTTATTTTGTCGTCGGATACGAAAAGTCCTTTTTCGTCCAGTTCGCCGACGGCGTAATATTCCGCAGGATAATACGTATCGGCGCGGTTAGTTGCATTATACTCGTGACTTTTCGCCTTGTCTTCGGGCGAAATAACCAGTACGTACTTTTCTTTGCCGCCGACTTCGAATTTTAAGAGGTCGGGACACTCGCCCCAATATCCCGTCTGACCCAAATACTCCCAGTCCGTAAGATTTTCGGAGGAATACATTCTCACCGAACCGCCGCCGACAACCATCAGCCATTTGCCGAGCTTGTCGTTCCGGAATACCTTCGGGTCGCGAAACTCGCCGTCGCCTACGCCTCCGTCGTCTTTCGCGCCCAATATTTCGCCGTGCACAGCAAAGCTCTGTCCGTTGTCTTTACTGTAAGCGAGTATCTGTCGCTGTCCGCCGGCGCCGTCGTCGGGCTGAGTTAAAATAGCAACTATTCCCTGACCTTTTACCGTCTTTCCGTCTTGCGAGTCGAAAAGACCGCTTGTATTGTATTCGTCGTAAACGGCGCTTCCCGAAAACATCATACCGTACACATATCCGTCGTCGCCCTGTGTTCCCTCGGGCAGCGCAACGGGCTGTTCCGTCCAATGAACGAGGTCGTCGCTGACAGCGTGACCCCAGCTCATATGTCCCCAGATGTTTGCCGTCGAATCCGTCGTTTTATCGTAATTATACTGATAATACATATGATATTCGCCGTCGGCGTAAAGCAGACCGTTGGGGTCGTTGTTCCAGCCTCTGGCGGCTGAATACGCCAGACGGTTGCGGTAGCTTTCGTTATACAACTCTGCTTGCGCAGACGCGGTAATGGAAGCAACTCCCGCCCATAGCGACGCTATCAGTATTACAGCAAGGCACCCTGCGCCTGCCAATTTCATTTTGCATTTTCTCATATTTTCAATTTTCCGCCGTGACGGACCTGTTTACCGTTATGGAATATTCGCCCTGGTCCCAGCCGTTTTGTTCGTGTTTGAATATGAAGTATACGGTGTCGCCTGCCTTGAAGCTATGCGTTTTGTCAACGGTGTACTCCGTTCCGCGGCCGCCCCATTCTCCCTTTCCGTCAATGCCTATTCTCAGCGAATAGTCGGACAAAATTGCATCGCCTCCTATTCCCTTGAAAGATATTGACAACGCCGCGTCGGTGTCCTCTTGGAACGTGAAAGAGATACAGACAAACGTGTCGAAGTTTGCACCGCAGAACCAATTGTTTTTGATTTCCGTGCCGTCCTTTGCAAACCCGTCGCCGCTTGCGTTTTTATCCGTTATCTGATTGAAGGTGAACGTTTCTTCCCCGAACTTATAGTCGACCGTGCCGAACTTCCAGTCTTCGTTATTTACGTCGACGGACGCAGAGTTGTTTCTTGCAACCGTTTCCGTTGCCGTTGCACCGCACGCCGTGCACGTTTTAGTCTTGACGCCTTCCGCCCAGAAAGTGGGTTGCTTTGTAATTACGCCCTCGTCAAGGGTATGCTCCGACCTATCCCCGGCCGTTTTACAGACATTGCAGAGCGGTCGGTGTCCGCCCTCGTCTTCAATAAATTCCGCGTTTTCGAAGTCGTGCGCAACGTTATCTTTGGATATTATTTCTTCTTTTTTGGCGCCGCACACGCACGACCAGAAGGATTTACCGTCTTGGGCGCATGTGGGTTCTTCGCGAAGCTCGGTAATTTCGGCGTATTCGTGAGGAACTTTGTTTACTTGCTCACCGCAATCCGTGTGCGCTCCGCAGATGTTCCAGTGGTAATTGTCGTCCTTGCCGTATTCTGCGCCCGCGGTGTGGTCGGTCGTGGGAATATCAATGATTACCGTGTAACCGCAATCCGCGCAAGACGATTTCTTCTCGCCATTCTCTGTTGCCGTGGGAGGTTTGATTATTTCGCCGTCCTGCATATTGTGCGCCTTGATTTCGCTTTCAAAACCGCAGCCGGAGTTTTCACAGCGTTTGAAATGTCCGCCTTCCCCTGCTATCCAACTGCCGAAAGCATGATCGGGACGCTGGGTTATCGCCTGCTTTTCAACCGCTTTGCAGTCCGCACATACCATTGTCTTTATTCCGTCGCTGTGACAGGTAGCAGGCACGCGCTTTTCGGCGTCCTCTTCCATTCGGTGCGGTACCGATAAAGTCGAATCCGTCTGACCGCAATTTTTACATTTGCGCGAATGTCCGCCTTCCGTTTCGATAAAATCTCCCTCGAAAACGTGGTCTGCCATAGCAAGCTGTTCCGTCTTTGATTCACCGCACAAATTACAGGTATAAGTTTTTTCGCCGTATTCGGTACAGCTTGCCTGGACGGTTATTTCCCCTCCGTCCCAAATATGCTTGCAACGGGAAGTTATACGGCAAGCAAATCCGCCCGCGGGCTCACCCTCTCCGCCGTTGACGAACAGCATATACAGGGTATTACCTGCCGTAACACTTATCTCTTCCTCGGTTTCGTAATTCCAGTCCTTTGTTTCTCCGCCGATTAAAAAGCTTTCAACCGCTTTACCGTCCGCGTCAACAACCGATAGATATACGCCCAGACGCGTACCTTCCGCGACGCCCGTAAACGAAACCGACAAATTCAACTGCATATCGGCGCTTATCGGATATGCGATAACCGCGTTGTTTTGCGAATAAATTTTATTTCTTTCTATTGCTACGCCCTCGGCTTTCCATACCGCAGGCTGTACTTCGTCGGTCTGAACGATGCGTTTAAAAGTGAATTCTCCCGTTTCGGCGTCAAACCCTTCGGCATAGCCGTACTGCCATACGGAAGAATTCGCAATGCTCGTATAGAAATTTTCGCCGAAATCGTCACGGGGAGCAACTTTCTCGTTTTTGATATTTCCGCAATATGTACACGAGTACGTCATCTCGCCGCCGACCGTAAGAGTGGGAATGAGAGTCAGCAAACCTTCGCCGTAGGTGTGCGCCGCCTTATCGACAGGCTCGGCGCGGGTTTCTCCGCACACTCCGCAGGTATACGTAACCGTACCTGCGTCCGTACAACTCGGCTCCTTTGTGACGCTTCCGTCGTCCCAGTTATGCGCGGTCTTGTCAACGGATTCCGTTCTGGTTTCCTTACAGCCTTTTACCGTACACGAAAAAGTTCTCACCCCTTCGCTTACACAGGTCGCCTCGGCGGTAATTTCTCCTTCGTCCCATTCGTGGCTGTGCTCGCCACAGGCGCTAAACGCCGTTCCGCTTATCAATACCGCAATCACGGTTATGATACTCATAAAAATCTTTCTCATAGGCTTCCCCCCAATACACAAACCAATGTGATTTTTTAACATTATATGTTTGTTTGTATTAATAATAAATTAAACCGCAAATAATGTCAAGGAAAAAAAATATAATTGAGCAAATGCAACAACATAAAATTAAAAAATTTGTGCATTTGAAAACTTGATTTTATAGGCCGCGTCAATTATAATGATATAAAGAGGTAGAATTATGAAGCGTGCAGTCACAATAAACGATATAGCAGCACAATTGAATTTATCGCGCAATACTGTTGCAAAAGTATTAAACGGGCATTACGTTCCCGAAACCACGCGTGAGCTTGTCCTTAAAAAAGCAAGGGAAATGAATTACAAATCGCTTAATTCCGAAATTTTGAAATCCGGACGGAAAAAGTACAGAATTTTGCTTATATCGGGCAAGCCGCTTATAAACATAAACTATTTTATACCCATAATCAAGGGCATAGAAAACTTTTGCTTTGAAAACGATTACGAGCTGTTCCAATACACCCATAACAGCGCAATGCACCCGTTCAAAGAGGTCGAAGATTACATAACGGAACTCAATGCCGACGGCATAGCGGCACTGGAATATTTTGATAAAAATTCAATTTCCAAACTGCTGAGTTTAGATAAACCGGTATGCTTCAACGATTTTTCCGCGTCTGATTTAATTACCGATAAAAAATTTGACCTCATACGCGCAAACGACGAACAGTCGGTACGGCGTATCGTAAAATTACTGTATTCGAGATACCAAATAACGCGGTTTACCTTTGTGGGCGACAGCAAGCACTGCCTGAGTTTTCACGGCAGGTACTTAGGTATGCTCAGCGGCATTTTCAGCTTTAACGGCACTCATTCCGCCAAAGACGATATTCTGTGCAGTGACCTGACATTCGACTACGGCAGTCCGGGCGCGGTAAAAACGGAAATTCTAAAATTGAAATACAGACCTCAATGCTTTGTATGCTGTAACGACTTTGTTGCACGCACGGTATGCAACGCGCTTAAATCGCTCGGTCTTAAAGTACCGCAGGATGCGTTTGTAACGGGCTTCGATAACGTTTGGGAAGCGACTGCTTTTTCCCCTGCCATTACTTCGTTTTCCGTCGAGAAAGAATTTTTGGGCAGGGAAGCAATGCGGACGCTTATCCACAGAATAGAACACCCCGATACTCCGGCCAGGAACATAACCGTTTCGGCAACCCTGGTAGAGAGAGAATCAACGATAAAAACGTAAACTCTCCGATAATCTTCGGTAAATAGAATAATACACCTGGATATGCAAAGAGTATTTCGTCGCTTGGTTTTATTGCAGCGTTGCCACATATCTTTGTGTTTAGCGAAAAAACCGCAACTATCAAGCCGATTACATATTCTACACAATACTTTGTGTTGCCTTTCCATACTATGTGTTGCCTTTCCGCTAAAACACACGCCTATAATACAAATACTTGTACCGTAAATTACTGTTTATCGTATATTCATTATAGCACAACTGCTTGCTCACCTCACGCAAATAAAACAACGGGTGTCCGTTGTTTTATGAAATTTGCG
>CAJTQE010000072.1:7747-9203 GCA_910578655.1 uncultured Christensenella sp. | reverse complement strand
AATAGCAATAATTTTTTGATTTATCGGTTGTATATTTCGAGACGAAGAGTATATCGGCAACGATGGATTGCCGCACAAAATTACAAAGTGTTTTACAACATGTACAGTTGAGGAAATTAAACGTGGCGTGCCAATACCAAAAGATAAATTATTGTCGAGTAATGAGTTGACAAATTTTGATGAGTTGCCATTTTAGGAGTGAAAATTTTGGGTAAAAAATTTTTGTTGAATATATACGATTTTTTTTGTTCAAGTGGTTATCAAATTGAAATAGGAAGAATAATTGCACAATTAGACGAAAGATTAAATTTGCTAATTATGATGCGGTTTCATAAAAGATTTTTCAAAGATGGGAATAGGTTACGAAAATCGGCAAAGGTAGAACAAATAGATTTTCAGGCAGAAATAAAATTTATTGAACATTCAATTAAGGAATGTATAGCTAAATTTTTTGATGATTTAAGTGCTGAATTGGATTTGGGAAAGGAAATGTAAGAATTCAAGAAAAACAGATGGAAAAGTGAGGGCAAAGTTAATGAGTAATGAAAAAAATTTGGAGGGAACATTTATGAAAGAAAATTTTAATGACGAAACAAAAAAATATGAATGTAAAGGTGATTTTGTGGAAGATATAGATGCAAATTTAGAAAAAGAATACGAAGAAATTTTAGAGGAATATGAAAGAAACATTAAAGAATATGAGGAACTCCAAGAAAGATACGATGAACTTCTGCTTAAAATGTATCCCGTTAAAAAAATCCATTTATGGGCGAATGGAATGTTGCAGAAAGTATAGCTGATAAATTAGACATAAATTTTGACTTAAATTTAATTAAAATAATCAACCTTAAATTGTACGGCAAAGAGACCAAAGATGATGATAAAGATATAAAAATTATTAAAGAAGAATTTTTAAAGATTGTAGAAATAATTAACAAAAATTTCGAGATATTTTTTAGAAATTTTAGTAGGGATTTAGGCGTTAAAGAAAAGATTAATGCAATTGGTTTAGATTGTGAAGAAATAAATACTATTTGGGATGAAGGGAATGGAACAAATGAATAATGCGGCAGTTGCAATTTATGATATTTTGAGTTTCGAAGAAAGAAAATTTTTAACAAAGATAAGATGTTTGTCATTTAAAAAAGGATATTGTTGGGCAGGCAATGATTATTTTGTAAAACTTTTTAAAGTTTCAGAAAGAACTATAAGAAATTGGCTGGATAAATTAAAAAAATTAAAATACATAATTGTAAAAATAATACATGGTAAAAAAACTCAACGCCACATAATGTTATGTTTGAGTGTAGATTGTTGCAATGAAGTTACTAAAGTTGCCGGTGGTCTGCCGGTAGATTGCCGGTGCTCTGTTCCCGGAAAGCCTAATGACAAGAGCGGTAAAGCCCTGAAAAAATCGCCGAAGGTTTTATATAAATCTTTTAATAAAGATTTATAT
>CAJTQE010000072.1:0-7735 GCA_910578655.1 uncultured Christensenella sp. | reverse complement strand
GTGTTTTTCCTACGGAAAAACACATCGCGCGCGCGCACGAGTGAAACAAAAAAATACATAGCAAAAAAATTCGATGACAAAAAAAGAACACCCGAAGGTGTTCTAAGAGTTGTCGAAAAAAATAAATTGAGCTTGAAGTATAACTCAACGTTAGAAGCTCAAGGAGCGAGTATACACGCTACAAAAGGCTATATATTCAACGCTCCAAAATCTATCGATGCAACGAGAGTATCAGAGGATACTCTCAGCACGGTAGAAAGCATAATAAAAGTCTTGAATCAATGTGCGTCGAGACATTATAAGTCCGACACACAAGAGACTCTAAGCTTTATTATACCACTGCGCAAGTTGGGATACAAGTTTACAGATTTTGCAAAAGTTATAACGACCAAATGCCAAGATTGGTTAGGTACGCCATTTGCAAAATATCTGCGGCCAAAGACGCTTTTACGGGCAGACAACTTTGTAAAATATTTAAATCAACACGACCAAAACAGTCGTGTAAATTGGACATGTAATCAAAAAGTAATTCGACCAAGACAAAATAAATTTGCCAACTTCAAGCAACGTGAATGGGACTTTGCACAGATAGAATATTTAAACTTACTTGACGATAACGAGCCATATACCGAAGAGGGAATGGCAGAATACAGAAAGCGCTACGAAGCACAAGAAGCAGCAAAAGAAAAACGAGAAGCAGAAAATCCAAGACCAACCAGATTTCATAATTTTGAGCAACGTGAGTGGGATTTTGCACTGATTGAGAAACTGGCGCAGGAGGATTAAGAAATTAACTATCACGCTATAAAAAGTTAATTATTAGCGGGATGATAAAAACACATATGCAGATTGATTTTAATTTAAACGCAATTGCGTCAGATTTGCTCAAATTTTAATTCCAAATATGCAATTAGTATATTTATCAACTAAAAACCGAAATTGAAATTACAGGGTGTAGATTAGCGGAAATTAAAAGGACATCTCGAAACAGATAATTTCTGTTTGAAAAATAAATTTTAGTGCAGAAACAAAAATTAATTTAGCAGAGATTTTAATTCGGACAGAATCAAGTCTAATTTATTCAAATTTAGTTTTAAAGCATAGCGTTAGTATTATTATCTGTAAATCAAAATTAAAAATTGAGGCTATAGATTAGCGGAAAAATCAAATTAAAAATTTTGGGTTAAATTAACAGCAAAAAAGTAAAAAATATTTTTGAGTACAAGCGAATTTAATTCGGCAGGAATTAGGTCAGATTTAAGCAAATTTAAATTAAAAAACATGTGATTGGTATAATTTCATCAATTTAAATTCAGAATTGAAATTTGAGGCATTACAGTAGCGTAAAAACGAAATTGCAAAAAAAATGCAAAAATCCGGTGAAAAGATGGCAGATATCTTAAAGACTTTAGATACTTTAAAGACTGTATAGACTATACAGACCTTACAGAGTTCAGATATTTATAAATATGGCGGATAGGAATATTGGGAAGTTATCCGGTAGAGGTAAGAGGGTAGTAAAGAAATTGATAGAGCGAGAAGGTCGGTTGGAAGAAATGAAACTTTATGATATAGAGCCAAGAAGAAAATACAGAGTGTGTGATTAAAAAAATTATTTAGCGGGCTTGGTTAGAGGTCAAAGTCATTGTCAAAGTCAAAAAAATAAATTTGCAGAACAGTTAGACATAAACCAAAAAAATGAGTAGGAAGAAATCAAGCGATACATAAAAAAATGACGAAAAAAATAAGGGGGATTTTAATATATGTGGACACCAATAGAAGATACATGGCTTAGGGAATATGTTAAGCAAGATTTTCCATTGGAAGAATGTGCAAAGCTGTTAAATAAAACTTATGCGACTGTGAAATTAAGAGCGGGTAAGTTGGGGTTGGACAAAACCAAAAAGCTTAGGAAAAGTTGGCACATAAAAGAATTAAAGCTGATAAAACAATATACGGACGAGAAATTAACGCTTAAAGAGTGTGCGAAAAGGTTAAATACAACTGAGGTTGCAATAAAGTTAGCGAGAGAAAAAATCAAAAAAGATGGTATACCGGAAAAACGGACTAAGACAATGCTTTGGGAAGTTTGGGGTATAACTAACGACCAATATATAGCAATGAGTCCAGAAGAAAAATCAAAGTTGTGTTTTAATTGCCCACTAGCTGATTGTGTAAATTGCATAGGGAATTTATCAGAATAGGGCAAGTAAAATATTTAAATTTAATTGTTTTTGTTAAGAGTCAGAGTCAAGTCAATGTCAGATTTTTAGGTTTAGGGAATTTTTTTTAGCGGGATTTGATAATCTCCCGCTAAAAAAAATCCTTTAAACCTAAATAAAAGCCAAAAACACAAATAAATTTTTTAACTAATTTTGTACTGGAAGATTTGCTTTACGTCATTGTAAGATTATTTAGACAACAATGTATAAGGAGTGAGACAATGACATTAAAAGAATTGTCCGAAGTTTATTATTTGAGCGAGGAAATTAAGCACGATAAAAAGCTGTTGCGTATGCTATGGAATATTGGCGTAAAGACGACGAAAATAAATGGAATGCCTTTTGCAATTTCAGTAATATACGACCCGATTGCTGAAAATGTTGCAACAATCATAGACTTGGAACGTACATTGAAAAAAAATATTGCCAAAAGATTGTATGAGAAAAGAAAAATTATGGCGTTTATTAATAACATTGATGATTGTTTTATCAGATTGATTTTTAAGTTAAGATTCATTGAGTGTAAAAATTGGCGTGATGTTGCGAAAGAAATTGGTGGTGGAAATACCGCAAGTTCCGTTAAGATGAGTTGCCATAGGTTCTTGAAAAGACGGTAAAAGTCGTTACAAATGTTACGCTTATATGTGCTAAACTGGTATAATAGAAGCAGTACTTCCGCAGACTTCCGTTAGAAGTACTGCTTCTATATACTTGCCATAACCACGATAGGTATAATTTGTGAAATAAAGTTTGCCTGTTTTGGAAAAAAAGAGAGAAGCTTTTAAAAGCAAAACCTAAATGGTTTTGCTTTTTTATTGAGCATAGAGACAAAATTGATATTAAAAAATGCAACGAATGCAACGCTATAAAAAAAGGTGGTAAAAATGTGGTATCCGAAAAATTTAATGAATGGATTGAAGAATGTAACTTAATACGTATTAAACATTGGCTAAGAGATGGTTTAACAATTGAGCAAATAACAAAAGATAAAATAGGGATTAACAAAACCACATTTTACCGTTGGTTAGCTAAAAGCCAAGAACTCAAAAAAGCCGTTGAAGAAGGTAAAATGCCCGCTAATGAAATTGTTGAAAATGCCGTATTTAAACATGCTGTAGTTTTTTTTGTTGTTGAAGAAAAAATTGAACCAGATGGTTCGGTTACAAAATATCGCAAATTTATAAAAGGCAATGTTGGAGCAATGGTGTTATGGCTAAAAAATCGCAATCGTGAGCGTTGGAAAGATAAATGGGATATTGAATTAAATTATGATACGCCATTGGTGATAATTGATGAAGCGTAAAAAGAAAGCTGAAAAAATATATGCAAAAGATATAATTGGCAGAGGCTATAAAGAATTTTGGCGTACAAAAAAGCGCTATGTAGTTTGCAAAGGAAGTCGTGCAAGCAAAAAATTAAAAACGACAGCGTTATGGCATATAGTAAAAATTATGAGACATCTAGGTGCGAATGCGTTAGTCGTACGAAAAACCGAACGAACATTGCGCGATAGTTGCTATGCCGATTTAAAATGGGCAATACAACGATTACATGTTGAAAAGTGGTGGAGCGCGAAAGTAAATCCGTTGGAGCTGGTTTATAAATATACCGGGCAAAAGATTTTATTTCGTGGATTAGATGACCCGCTAAAGCTTACGTCGATATCCGTTGAGACCGGAGCAATATGTTTTCTTTGGTGCGAGGAAGCTTACGAAATCACGAAAGAGGATGATTTTGATTACTTGGACGAATGTATTCGTGGTAAGCTTCCGCCGGGATTATGGAAGCGCGTTACGATTACATTCAATCCCTGGAATAATCGGCATTGGCTGAAAAAAAGATTTTTTGACAATCCAAGTGATAATGTTTTGGCAATGACAACCAATTATAAGTGCAATGAGTGGTTGGACGAAGCCGATTTGAAATTATTTGAGGACATGAAGAAAAATAATCCGCGCCGGTACAATGTGGCAGGATTAGGCAACTGGGGTGCGGTCGATGGGCTAATATTTGAGAACTTTGAAGAAAAAAATTTTGATTTGGACGAAGTTAAAAAAATTCTTGATATACGTAGTGCGTTCGGATTGGACTTTGGTTATACAAATGACCCGACGGCATTATTTTGCGGTATGGTGAGCAAGAAAAACAAAGAAATTTATGTTTTTGATGAACTGTACAAAAAAGGCATGAGCAACGAACAAATTTATGCTGATATTGAAAAATTAGGCTATCGCAAAGAAAAAATTGTTGCCGACAGTGCCGAGCCAAAAAGTATTGAGCGGCTACGGTTTTTAGGAATGTACCGAGTACGCCCGGCGCGAAAAGGTCAAGACAGTATTTTATTTGGCATTGACGGCATTCAAGATTACAAGATTATTAT
The DNA here is from genome assembly GCA_910578655.1 of uncultured Christensenella sp. Taxonomy (GTDB): domain Bacteria; phylum Bacillota; class Clostridia; order Christensenellales; family Borkfalkiaceae; genus Coproplasma. The sequence continues at coordinate 3,133 of CAJTQE010000072.1, read as the reverse complement.
TCATCCACGCTGCACAAATTTCTTGACTGAAATCGCAAATTACAGTTGGGACAAGGATAAATTTGGGCAACAAATTAATTGTCCTATTGACGAATTTAATCATTTAATGGATGCAATGCGCTATGCTATGGAAGATATCCTACGTGGTGCAACTACATCTTTTAAGTGATGAAAACCTTTCTTTTCTTGAAAGAAAAGAAACAAAAGAACTTTAATAAAAAAATATCTGCGCGTGCGCAGATATTTTTTAGTTAAAGTTTCTTTTTGTTTTACTTTTTCTTTTCAAAGAAAAAGTAAAGGTTTTAAGTAAAATAAGGAGGTAAAAAAATGTTTTTTGAACCGCCAAATTTAACAGATTTTTTTAAGCAGTTTATAACAAATAGCGCAAAAAAGATTGTATCGGATAAAGATTACTTGCAAAACGAAATTATGAAATGGAAATCAAGTCCAAAACGAACAGAACAGATTATTGGCGACAGATATTACAGTGGCTATCACGATATTTTACGCCGCAAACGTACGGCAATAGGTGCAGATGGCAAGCTGGTTGAAGTTGAAAACTTGCCCAATAATAAAATAGTCGATAATCAGTACGAAAAGGTTGTAACACAAAAAGTAAATTTTTTGGTCAGTCAGCCTATAACTTTTAAAAGTGAGAATGAAGCTTATGTTATGGCGTTGAACAAAATCTTTGATAAAAACTTTTTGCGTACGTTCAAAGCCTTAACAGTTGATTGTTTAAATGGTGGCGTAGGTTGGCTTTATATTTACTACAATGAAAACGGCGAATTTTGTTTTAAACGCTTTGCTCCGTATGAAATCTTGCCGTTTTGGAAAGATTCCGAGCATACAAAATTAGATTATGCCGTGCGGGTTTATGAGGTAATCGAATACAGCAATGGACAGCAAAATATTGTTGAGAAAGTCGAAATTTATAAGTCAGACGGCATTGAATATTATACGCTCAACAATGGTGTTTTAATTGCCGACATTGAAAATCCAAAAGAATTTTATTTGAAAATTAATGAAAACGGTTATAACTGGGCGAAAATCCCGCTGATTCCGTTTAAATACAACTACATGGAAATACCTCTGATTCGCAATACAAAATCGTTGCAAGACGCAATAAACACGATGCTGAGTAACTTCCAAAATAATATGGAAGAAGATATCCGCAGTACGATTTTTGTTTTGAAAAATTATGAGGGTGAAAATTTAGGTGAGTTCCGTCAAAATTTAGCTACCTACGGTGCAGTTAAATTTTTCAGTGACGGCGGACTTGAAACCTTGCATATTGAAGTTAATAGTGAAAATTATAAAGCCATTGTTGAGTTGATGAAGAAGGAATTAATTTCAAATGCAAAAGGTTATGATGCCGCTGAATTACGAAGCGGAAGTACTCCCAACGAAATGAATATTAAATCCATTTTCAACGATATAAACATGGACGCTAATGCAATGGAAATCGAGTTTGAGGCTGGTTTTGAAAATTTGCTATGGTTTATTAATGCACATTTGGCAAACACGAATCAGGGCAATTTTGACGGCGAGCAAGTCGAAATAATTTTTAACAAAGACACAATTGTCAATGAAAGCCAAGTTATAGCTGATATCAAAAATTCGGTAGGAATTATTTCCGAAGAAACTTGTGTTGCCAACCATCCGTGGATAGACGACCCGAAAAAAGAATTGGAGCGCGTTAAAGCTGAAAAATCAGAGCAAACCGCCGCTTATATTAATACCAATAGCTTTTAGAATCGGGCGGTGGTTTTGTGAAAAACAAAGAATATTGGCAAAAGCGTTTTGATTTATTGCAAGCCCAACAGCTCAACAAAGGCATTGAGTTCTATCACAATTTATCCGAGCAATATAACAAAGCCGCTGTGAGCGTGCAAAAGGAGATTGAAGCATTTTATCAGCGTTTCGCAAAAAATAATGAGCTGGATTTATTTGAAGCCAAAAAGCTATTAAATTCACGTCAATTAAAAGAATTTCGTTGGGACGTTGCAGAATATATTGAAAAGGGTAAAACATTAAATTATTCCAATCAGTGGGCGAAAGAGTTAGAAAACGCTTCAATTCGTTACCGTGTAACAAGGCTTGAAGCGTTGAAACTGCAAATGCAGCAACAGGTTGAAAATTTAATTGGTAACGAAGTTGATGGTTTAGATAATTTAACACGGCAAATTTATGAAGATGGTTATTACCAAACCATTTTTGAATTGCAAAAAGGCACCGGTGTTACAAGCTCATTTGCAATTTTGGACGCAGATAAAATAAAAAAAATACTTAGTAAGCCGTGGGCGTCAGATGGTTTGGATTTTTCAAGACGTGTTTGGGGGCAGCATCGTGCCGAATTGGTACAAAAATTAAATACTGATTTCGTACAAGCTTTAATTCGCGGTGATGATTCACAAAAGTTAATTAATAAAATTTCAAGTGACTTTAACGTTTCCAAGTACAAAGCCGGGCGTTTAGTTATGACCGAATCAGCGTTTTTTGCGACTGAAAGCCAAAAAGATGCGTTCAAGGAATTAGGTGTTAAATATTTCAGTGTATCAGCTACTTTTGACAGAGATACATGCTCAGATTGCGGATATCGTGAGGGCGAAAAAATCCCAATGGATTTATACGAGGTTGGTGTTACCGCACCGCCGTTCCATCCCAATTGCCGTTGTGATATCGTCCCCGAAGATACCGATAATGATATCAAAAGTTATCGTGCTGCTAGGGATAAAAATGGAAATTACATCGAAGTCCCCAATGATATGTCTTATATGCAATGGAAAAAGAAATTTGTTGATGAAAATAATTTGCAAAATAATAAAAATAAGAGTATAATTAACGCAAAGTTGAAAAATACTAATGAGGTTACTATGAATTTACTTCCTAACTATGAAAATGCTGTTATTCCTGAAGAAAAATTTACTAAATATGCGTTGAATCCTGATAGACAGCCTAATAAATCACAAGCTTTTGAATTGGCTTTAGGTTATAATTTAGAGAATGCAGAGGAACTTATTGAAGCAATTTATTATAATATCAATAAATTTCCAATGAAACCAAAAGGACAAAATGAATACGGAAATCTTTATGAAGTTATAATGCCGTTAATTGGTCCAAATGGTAAACG
>CAJTQE010000071.1 GCA_910578655.1 uncultured Christensenella sp. | reverse complement strand
CGTGGTGGAACGGGCAACAAGCCCAAAAGTTAGCTCCCCGCCTATCCAGAGTAACGTAACTTGCAGCAACATCAACTATATTAAGTTTTTCTTTTAGTGTTATCAAAAACTCTTGTAGTGCAGTCGCCATACTTTAATCTAAAAAATTCCAACCCTTAGGTACAAAAATGGTGTTGAACATATACACGGCATAGGTGTCGGTCATTGATGAAATATAGTCGCAAACCACCTGTTCGCGCGGATATGTTTCAAGCAACGAAACGTAAGTTGAAGGCATCTTATCACAGTGTTCTATAAAATAGCGATACATTTGCGTAAGCATGCGCTCTGCTTTTTCCTCTTCGCCTTTTGCTGTTGTGCTGTGATACACACGTTTAAACATAAACGAACGAAGTTTTTCGCTTGCCTGTTCCACTTCCTTATCCATTTTAACGTCGTTTACGCCGTTTGAATTGTTATAAATGGAAGTTATTGCGGTATTTATACGCTGTTTAGAAGAATTACCGAGTACTTCGATTATATCCTTAGGCACTTCTTCAAGCGAAAGTATGCCAGCCCTAACGGCGTCCTCCAAATCGTGATTTATATAAGCAATTCTGTCTGCTAATGACACGCACTTACCTTCAAGCGTAGACGGCTTACCGCTCTTTTTATGATTTAAAATACCGTCGCGCACCTCGAAAGTGAGGTTAAGCCCTTTGCCGTCTTTTTCAAGAACATCCACAACGCGCAGGGATTGAACGTTATGTTCGAACTTGAACGGACTCAGATTATTCAGTATCCTCTCGCCGCTATGACCGAAAGGCGTATGCCCCAAATCGTGACCCAGCGCAATTGCTTCGGCAAGGTCTTCATTCAATGACAGAGCGCGCGCTATACTTCGCGAAATCTGAGCGACATCCAAAGTATGCGTAAGGCGCGTTATGTAGTGGTCGCCCTTAGGGGAAAAGAAAACCTGAGTCTTATTTTTTAAACGGCGGAACGCCTTACAGTATATAAGCCTGTCCCTGTCACGCTGAAAATCCGTACGCATTGCGCACGGTTCTTCTTCCAGAGCTCTACCGCGCGTATTCTGCGAAAAAGTTGCATACGGCGACAAAAATGCCTGCTCTATTTTGTAGGTTTTCTCTTTAAGCGAATTTTTGTTCATTACTCTTAATTATACGAAAAAAAACTTTTTATTCCTTTTTTTTACTAATAACGATAAAAAATATCCGCTTGCGCAATTCAGGCAAAGCGGAATATTATTATTTAGCGAAACCGCCGCCGACCGATAATACTTCGCCCGTCACGTAATCCGCTTCCGAAAGATAAACGCAGGCTTTGGCCACATCATCAGGATAGCCTATGCGCCCCATTGGAATCTGAGAGACGAGCTGTTCCATTTCATCTCCAGTCAAATCAGAATTCATCTGTGTATCGATAACGCCGGGCGAAACGCAATTTACGCGCACCTTAGAGGGAGCAAGCTCTTTTGCAAGCGCCTTGGTAAACGCAATCAACGCGCCCTTGGAAGCCGAATACGCGACCTCACAGCTTGCACCGACCTCTCCCCATATAGACGATACGTTTATTATGCAGCCGCCGCCGTTGCCTATCATTCTGTCTACGACCGCGCGTGAGCATAAAAACGCACCGTTCATATTCACGGCGAAAATTTTGTTCCAGTCCGCAAGGGTAGTGTCCTGAATTACGCGGATAAGCGATACGCCTGCGTTATTTACAAGTACGTCAAGCTTATCGTAAATAGAAAAATACTCCCTGAACATAGACCGAACCTGCGTCTCGTCCGAAACGTCGGCACGCATAAGAACGGGACAATAACCAAGCATATTAAATTCTTCCTGAGTTGCAAGCGCACTTCTTTCGTCGTTGCAATAGTTTATTACAACTTCGCAACCCTGTTTTAAAAATTCCAATGCTATGGCTTTGCCTATTCCTTTCGTTCCACCCGTAACCAATACGGTTTTCATATATTTTCCTCACTAAGCTTCTATATTTTTTCCAATATTTCGCGCGGCGTCAACCCGTCGGTATCGATAATAATATCTGCAACGCGTTCGTATATAGGCGTCCTCTCGCTAAATAGCTCTGTAAGCCTCTCTCTAACGTTACCCGAAAGCAGCGGTCGCGACGTGTCACCGTCAAGCCGTTTTAAAAGCGTTTCCAAACCTGCTTTCAAATACACTATTTTACCGTACTCTTTTAATAGACGCGCATTTTCTTCACGAAGTACCGTACCGCCGCCGGTTGATATAAGCCCCGCGTCACCCCGGTCAAGAATTTTCCTTATAGCTTCGGTTTCAAGTTGTCTGAAATATTCCTCACCGTACTCCGCAAAAATTTTACCGATATTACCGTGTAGATTTTCAATAACCGCGTCCGTATCATAAACCTGCTCACCGTAAATTTCTTCATACAGTTTGCATACCGTAGTTTTGCCGCTTGCAGGCATACCTATTAAGACAGTCATAGTTTAAAGCTTTCGCCTGCAAGTATATAACTGTTTTTACCAAAACCGCAAATTACGCCTTTACAAACTTCCGCCAAAACCGAGTTCTTTCTAAACTCTTCCCTGTTGTGAATGTTTGACATATGCACCTCAACCACAGGCGTTTTTATTGAAGCGATGGCGTCTCTAATAGCATAGCTGTAATGCGTGAACGCGCCTGCATTCAAAATTATGCCGTCAAAATTTTCGGCACACTGAATTGCAGTGCAAATATCCCCCTCATTGTTACTCTGGTAAAATTCGCAACTGTCGCCTTTGAAATGCTCAACTATGTCATAATTGATTTCTTCAAGAGTCTGCAAACCGTATACGTCACGCTCGCGCAATCCCGTCATATTTAGATTAACGCCGTTGATAAATAGTAATCTCATAAGAATCCCTCCCTGAACTCATTAAATAATTGTACTGCCTGCTGTTCGTCCGCAGATTTATTAAAAAAGATACACTGCGCGTAATACGCCTGATAAAAAAGCATTGCAAAGCCGTTAATAATACGCTTTCCGCAGTTTTCTGCAATTTGCAAGAATTTGCTTTTGGGCGGAGTGTATATCAAATCAATTGCAACCTCGCAAAGCTTTATTACATCTTCGCTGAGCGGTGAAACACCCTCGCTTTCGTGCATTCCGACACCGGTTGCATTTATTATTGCATAGTACGGTCTGACGACTATGTTTTCAACCGCAGCTATATTGGAAAATTCCCGTTCAAGCCGTTTAGAGTTACTATAATTTACGTCGTACACATATACGTTAGCATTCGCGGCGGCAAGTTTTTTTGCAACACTTCTTCCTGCACCGCCAGCACCCAGCAACAAAATATCTTTTCCGTCCGTTTCAACTTTATTAATTTTGAGCATAAGCATAAAACCTGCTCCGTCGGTGTTATACCCGGACAAATCGCTTACCCTTACCGTATTGACGGCCCCGAACGTTTTCGCATCTCCATCGATTTTATTTAAGTGCGGCATTATACTGAGCTTGTACGGTATAGTAACGTTAAAGCCATCGTATTCATTAAACAACTTTTTTACGCTTTTATCAAAAGTATTTTCGTTTATTGAGATTCTATCGTAAATAATTTCGTTGCCTGTACGCTCTGATATAAATTTATGGATTTGCGGACTTAAAGACCGGGAAACGTCTTTACCGATTACTGCAAATTTTTTCATTTAGCTTCCTTTAAAAGACGCACGTACTCGTCAAAGTTTATATTTATCTCCGCGCATTCCCCCTCGCGTTCAGGAACTATCAAAGTGATGTTTGCGCCCGCATTCTTCTTGTCCATTTTTGCAAAAGCCGCAGCCTTTTCTACGTCAGCATACTTCGGCACGCGAATCACTTTTTCTATCAAACGCCTTAAACTATTAAAATATTTTTTTTCGCCTATGCCAAGTTTCTGTGCGATATACAGCTCGTAATACATACCTGCAAGCACGCATTCGCCGTGAGATTTCCTTTTATAAAACAACTCTAATGCGTGACCCGTAGTATGACCTAAATTAAGCGTTTTGCGCGCTCCGTTCAAATCGCGTTCGTCTGAGGAAACCACATCGACCTTATGTTTTATGCAGTCGGGAATTACAGAGGCAAGAAATTCAAGATTAAACAAGTCGTTATCAGATATAGCGTTATAAATATTTTTATCGAGGGCGGCGTACTTGATTATTTCGCCCAAGCCGCATCTTATCTGACGAACCGGCAGAGTTTTTAAAAATCCGGTGTCGACGATTACCTCATGCGGCTGATAAAACGAACCGACAAGGTTTTTAATATTTTTAAAGTCGACTGCGGTTTTGCCGCCAACAGAACTGTCAACTTGTGACAGCAGAGTCGTAGGTATCTGCACGAGCCGGACACCGCGCATATAAAGCGATGCGGCAAGACCTGCTATATCACCTACTACTCCGCCGCCGAAAGCAATAACCGTACTATCGCGTTTTAACTCCGCATCCGCCATTGCACTCAATATTTTCGTAAGATTAAATAAGTTTTTGCTTTTCTCCCCTGCCTTAATAACAAAAACGGGCGACTGAGCAAAATATTCATTTAAAAGCCGTGAATAAATCTTGTAGACGTTTGTATCGGTTATTATAAATTTCTGCCCCGAAATATTAGACGCGCACTCAGAAAACGCACCTTGACCGCAATGAATTAAACTTGTGCAAGACGCCGTATTCAGTGTTATTTCAGTCATTTAACTCACCGTATCTTTTTATAACCTGTTCCATACAGTCTCCGCCCAAACGCTTAGATACCGCTTGCGCAACGGTAAACGCCGTTATACTTTCCAACACGATTTCAGCTGCACAAATTGCGCAAACGTCGCTGCGTTCCGATGCCGCAACGGTGGGCTGCTTTGTAACGAAGTCCACTGTCTTAAGTCCTTTCATTAATGTGGGAATGGGTTTCATTGCCGCGCGAAGAACTATTTCTTCGCCGTTTGACATCCCCCCCTCTATACCGCCTGCGTTGTTTGTAGTACGGTAAAATTTTCCGTTATAGAAAATTTGGTCGTGTACCTGACTTCCGCGCAAATCAGCCGCACAGAATCCCGAACCGATTTCAACTCCCTTTATTGCCTGCACACCCATTACTGCCGAACACAGAAGCGAGTCAAGCTTTTCATCCGCTTGCATACAACTACCGAAACCGCTCTTTAATCCTTTGACTCGTATTTCGATAACTCCGCCTGCACTGTCGCCGACTGTTTTTAACTCGTCTATAATTTCAACGGCCTTACTTTCGGCAGTTACATCAAGCATAAACAGTTTATTTTTTTTAGCTTCTTCAAGTTGTTCAAAACTGTATCTGTTTTCGTCTTTTATTCCGCAGATGCTTTTAACGTAGCCCGAAACCTCCACACCAAGCGTTTTAAGATATTGCCTGGCTATCGTTCCGGCAACCACATTAACCGCAGTTGAACGCGCGCTTGCGCGCTCTAAAATATTGCGTGCATCGGTCTGAGAGTACTTTTTAAGACCCGTCAAATCCGCGTGTCCTGGCCGAACGGCAGTCAGCTGCCTCTTATTTACGTCGCAGCCCTCGGGTGCCATATAATTTTGCCAATTATCATAGTCGGCGTTCTTTATACTAAACGCCAAAGGGCTGCCCAAAGTTTTTTTATTTCTCACTCCGCTTAAAATTTCAACTTTATCGTTTTCTATCTTTTGCCTGCCGCCCCTGCCGTAACCGCCTTGCCGCAGCGAAAGAAACTCGTCAATTTGATTTATGTTAATTTCAAGGTTTGAAGGCAGCCCCTCCATTATTCCCAAAAGAGCTTTGCCGTGCGATTCCCCCGCAGTTGTAAGTTTCATATTTCACCTCATTGAACAGTGTACCCCTCAGCACTGACTTTTACCGTTACCGTGCCGCACTCGTCCGTTCTGTAAAGATTTTCGCCAACGCTGTTTATTACATCCGATATTGTTTTTATGGACGGACAACCGCTGCCGTTTTCCCCGACGGAAATTATCGCATATTCCGGATTTATCAGATCATAGAACTGTGGGCAGGCTGATACGTCACTGCCGTGATTTGCAACCTGAACCACCTTGCATTTTTCAAGCTTTACCGGATAATCTTCACCGATAAGCTCATACGACGTCACGATAGAGTTCAAAACTTTAGTTTCAACGTCGCTTGTAAACAGAAATGCCGTTTCATTATATTCAAGCCACAGTACCGCCGAACTGTTGTTTCTTGCCGATTTAGTAGGGTTTTCGTTAAGTTGACTATATTCTCCGCCATCAAATTCTTTAACTGACGGTGACAGAAATGTAAAGAAATATTCATCCTCTCTTACGCCTGCGTTATATTCGCTGTATATTATTTGCACACCGTTTTTAACAGTTTCGTCGTAAAATTTACGGAAACCGTCGTTTATATATTTATTTTTGCAGTAAGGCATATAAACGTTTTTTACGGTTTTGTATTTTATAATTTCGGCAAGCCCTCCGCAATGTTCTGTATTGACTGAAGAACAAATAAGATAATCAATTATATCGATGTCGCGTTTATTGAGTGCTTTAATTACTTTTGAAGTGTTTGTAAAAGAACCGTTGCCGGCGTCTATCAACATATTTTTACCGTCCGGCAATTCAATTACCGTGCAGTCTCCGAAACCGACGTCTATAAAACTGACGCGCATTTCATTCTTTTGCACACGGTTACGCGAAACGCAATAGACTGCAAGATATTTTACAGGTACAAATATATTAATGATAATCAAAGCCACGGCAACAAACGCAACAACGCTTATCGATATTATTGACCATAATTTTACTTTTGAAAGCTTTTTCGCTTTTCTCTTCTTAGGTGAACGCATTTTATCTAAGTCAAATTTTACCATAACAAATAAAAAAATACAAGGTATTGCTTGACAAAGTTTTAAATATACATTATAATTTTTTTGTTTTGCGGACGTGGCGAAATTGGCAGACGCGCAGGTTTCAGGTTCCTGTGGGCAACCATGGGGGTTCAAGTCCCTTCGTCCGCACCACGAAGACACACGCAAAAGGAGCGTATAAAACTCCTTTGTGTGTGTCTTTTTCTATACAAAAATGCTTTGTTTAAGATACTTTTTTGTCGTTTACCCTTTTCGTCCATTATTCCTCTTGCTTTGGCGAGATTTGAATTGTTGTTGGACAATTTAAAAAGCGATTGCACGATAAGGGTTTTTTATATATTGCCATTGCACAAAAAGGATTTTTTGTATTCGCTATTGCACAAAAAGGCTTACAACAATTTCCCTTGAATTCTTGCAACCTTGGTCTTACCTTTACGTATTTTTACTTCTAAACCCGGATTTTTGCTCTTTAATCAAAAGATTTTCAGCTTTGCAATATTGCAACGAAGAAATAATTTTCGCAACCTTGCAAAAGAAAAAGGACCGACCACGGTATTCGTTTCCGCAGTCGGTCTATTCTTTATATAATATGGTTATAATGTTTCCGTTACTTTTATGCCGCACTCAAACTCTATTTCTATTTCACCATTGCCTATAACTTTCATTCTTTTTACGAGGCTTTTAAAAATTGCCTTATCGAATTCTTCAAGTATATCACCGTTATTTAGCAGGTTTTTTACCGCATCCACTCTGTACTCTGCAAGTTGCACTTTACTCTGTTCAGTTAGCAGTTCAGCTCTTTGTAACGTCAACCCGTCAATCTCACGCATTAACTTCTGCGTTGTTCGCTCATACTCTTCGGCAGTAATTATGCCGTCTTGCATCTCTTTTAATTTTTCCATTATGCCGTTTTGGGCAATTTCTATCATATTGTCTATGTCAGTCATCTCGCTTTCACAATCGTCCGAAATTTCGCTCACAACCGCATTCGTCAGTTTATCGAGCATCTCTTCCCTATTTTCTATTAAGCCATTCAGTGCCCTTACAAACGCCCTTTCGATGGCGTCTTCTTTAATGGGTTTTGCCGAGCAATTATCTTTACCTGTATTTTCGTGCCGTTTGCATACCCATATATAATATTTCTTATACTGATTATATTGCTGATGCCGTCTATAGGTTTCGCCGCACTCACCGCATATAATCATTCCGCTGAACGCATACTTTCCCGAATACTTTCCACGCCCTGATTGTTTTGAACACCGCAAGCTGTTTCGGTTAGCAAATTCTTGCTGTACCATATCGAACGTCTCTTTTGAGATAATAGGTGCATGGCTGTCCTCTACATAGTAACTTTCAGCTAATCCCTCGTTCTTTACTCTTCTCGGTGACAGGAAATCGGGCAAGTATGTTTTCTGCAGATGACAATCCCCTTTATACTTTTCATTCTGCAGAATTGATTTTATCGTCGACGAGTGCCAAGTTTGCTGACCAGACGGTGAGAGTATTCCATCGCGCATCAATCCGTTTGCTATTTCGGTCAGACTGTATCCGTCAAGGAATTCCGCATAAATACGTCGGACTGTAATCGCTTGCTCGGGTACGATTTTCAGAACTGTACCGTTCTTTTCTCTCGTATAGCCGAGAAAATGTGCAGTACACATCATAACCTCGCCGCGTCCGAATTTCCTTTTCATGCTCCACCGTATGTTGTTGGATATACTGCGGCTCTCTTCTTCGGCAAGGCTTGCCATAATCGTAAGGACGAATTCGCTACTTTCCTGCAGAGTATCGAGGTTTTCTTTTTCAAAGTACACCCCGATTCCCATTTCTTTAAGTCTGCGTACTGTTTTTACGCAATCTAAAGTATTACGAGCAAACCTACTTACAGATTTTGTAATAATTTTATCTATATCACCGCGCTCACACGCTCTTACCATTTCCACGAACTGCGGTCTTTTTATATTTTTACCACTCAATCCAGGGTCTGCGTAGATTCCCGCAAGTTCCCATCCGTCATGCTCGGTTATGTATTTCGTGAAGTATGCAACTTGCGCCTCATAACTGCTTTCCTGTTCTTCGTGGTCGGTGGATACCCTACCGTAAGCCGCCACACGCAATTTAGGGATTTCTCCGTTTATGGACTGTCGCCCCATTATCTCCTGACGTGGCTTTGCGGGTATCACCCTAATTTTAGGTTTTGTGTTTACAGAGTTTTCCATTTACGTTTCCTGCCCTCCCGTTGGTATAAGTTTTATTAGTTATGTAACCGTTTGCAAACTCAAACGTTACCGTCCAGTCTTTAACGGTTGCTTTTATAAGAAAATCCGCCATGTCATCAATAAACTCGGCGGATTTTTTATATTTACTTGTATCTATTGAT
>CAJTQE010000070.1:9515-9723 GCA_910578655.1 uncultured Christensenella sp. | reverse complement strand
GTTATCGCCCGTGCCGCCGTTTCCGTCGGCAGAGCCGCCTTGTTCGGTGCCTTGCGATGCATCGGAGCCATTATTTCTGTACACTAAGCCGAGCGTAACAGAAGTAATTATAATTGCCGCCAATAAAACACCGAGAATTGTCAGGGTTATTTTTTTAGCCATAAATGCCTCCTTATTCCCTTACCGATAAGAGTTTTCGGCGGTGCGG